>JAYUSC010000166.1:0-4671 GCA_043755885.1 Pseudanabaena sp.
TATGCGATCGCAATATCATCGTCAGTTTAGGTCACTCCACCGCTAATGCTGAACAAACGAGAACTGCGATCGCACAGGGTGCAACGATGGTGACACATGCCTTTAATGCGATGCCAAGTCTGCATCATCGCGATGTTGGTTTGTTAGGTGAAGCAATTTTATGCGATCGGGTTTGGTGCGGATTAATCGCCGATGGAGTTCATGTTTCACCACAGATGGTAAAACTGCTTTATCGAATGACAAACAAAGTTTTTCTAGTCAGCGACGCGCTTGCACCCCTTGGCTTAGCTGATGGCACTTATCCCTGGGACGATCGCCAGATTACGATTAAAAATGGCACTGCGCGATTACCCGACGGCACGCTCTCAGGTACGACCCTTCCTCTGATTAACGCCGTGACTAATCTGATCGAGTGGGGAGTTGGCGAACCAGAAAATGCAATTAAGTTAGCGATCGACGCTCCGCGTCTTGCCCTCAACCTTGCGATCGATCCAAATGCTCCTCAGAGGCTTACTTGGTGTAGCTACTCGTACTCTTGCGCTATGGCTGCCGAATTTGCTCCACCCGATTTTGAAGATGTTCGTACTTCGTTCGGTTGCGAAATTAACTGTTGAGTGGCGCAGCAAGATTATTAGCAATTAGCTCTTGAGGCTGATGCATTTTTAAAATCATCGACAGACTTTGCTTTAGTTTTGTTCTTGCCACAACCGCATCGACAAATCCATGATCGAGCAAATATTCTGATGACTGGAAACCATCGGGAATTTTTTGCTTGAGGGTCTGCTCGATCACGCGCCGCCCTGTAAAACCGATTAAAGCTTTAGGCTCAGCCAAAATAATATCGCCGAGCATGGCAAAACTCGCAGTCACGCCGCCCGTCGTCGGATTTGTCAAAACAGGGATATATAGCAAATTGGCTTGACGATGACGCTCAAGAGCGGCTGAAGTCTTCGCCATTTGCATTAAGCTCAAAATCCCCTCTTGCATCCGCGCCCCACCCGAAGCACAAAAAATTAAAGCAGGAATACGTTTGGCTGTAGCAGCTTCGAGCATTCGCGTGATCTTTTCACCGACCACCGATCCCATACTGCCACCCATAAATCGAAAATCCATCACTGCGAGTGC
Organism: Pseudanabaena sp.; assembly: GCA_043755885.1. Lineage (GTDB taxonomy): Bacteria > Cyanobacteriota > Cyanobacteriia > Pseudanabaenales > Pseudanabaenaceae > Pseudanabaena. Next base: position 1,126 of record JAYUSC010000166.1, read on the forward strand.
AGCGTCACAGCCATCGATCTTGCCAGTACCAGTGATCACCCCATCTTTTAAACCAGTTTTTTGCTTATATTCTTTGATGCGATCGATATAAGGCTTGCGATCTTTAAAACCTAGGGGATCGCAAGAAGTTAAATCGGCATCCATTTCTTGCCATGTACCAGCATCAATCAACTGAGCGATCCGCTCATAGGCATTGACCTGATTGTGGTGTCCACATTCTGGACAAACCATTAAATTGGTTTTTAAATCTTTTACATAGGTCAAAGTGCCACAACTAGAACATTTGTGCCACAACCCATCAGGAATTTCACGTTCTTGAGAGTTTTGATTGAGAGTAGGAGTTTTGCGGTGATATGCGTCACCTGCGCGGGAGCGGGTTTCAGCAAACCAATCAAACAGTGACATAGCGGCTCACGGTCTACAAAAATAAGCTTTAGTTGCCAGTCTTGACCGACAGCAACTGTAGCCAAAAATACAGGTATAACTCTGTCATCATACCGCGCTTTGCGATCGCATTAAAAAAGGGCGATCGCAAAACATCACCATCAGTTTTATTCTAAGCTGTCGCTTGGTTTCTGCTTTACTCGCTCAACTTGAGAGTATTTCTCAACGGTTTGAGTTACGTCAAACAGTGACTGCTGCAACGGTTTAAGCGCGGCTTGAATGTCTTCATAAGTAGTTTCTTCAGCTTCATATAAATTCTTGAGAGCTTCCATGTTTTTGAGTGTGGGTTCACGCAAACTGGTTGTAATGACCGATGGACCATTGTCTCTAAGGATTTCTTCAACCGTGCGAATCAGGTTTGATGCTTGGTTCCGCATATTCGCTAATTCACGACGAGCATCATCTTCTTCAGAATAGACTTCAGCTTCCATCCGCATTCTCTCAATTTCGCTCGGACTCAAGCCGCCTGTGTTGGTGATGCTAATGCTTTGCTCAACGCCAGTATCAACATCTCGCGCTGATACCTTGAGAATACCGTTAGCATCAATATCAAAGGAAACTTCGATCTGCGGAATGCCACGCGGTGCAGGACGAATCCCCTCTAGCTCAAATTTGCCGAGGCTCTTATTGTCTTTGACCATCGCCCGTTCGCCTTGGAGGACATGGATCTCTACCGCCGATTGATTGTCAACGGCGGTGGAGAAAATCTGGGACTTGCTCGTGGGGATTGTGGTATTACGTTCTAGGTTTTTGGTAAATACACCGCCCTGAGTTTCTAGTCCAATCGAAAGAGGAATTACGTCTAGTAATAAGAGATCCTTAACTTCGCCGCCCAAGATCCCCGCTTGTACAGCAGCGCCGATCGCCACAGCTTCATCAGGGTTAACTGATTGGTCTGGTTTTTTGCCATCAAAAAATCTAGAGATCGCATCCTGTACCGAAGGAATACGAGTAGAGCCACCAACCAAAATAATCCGATTGATTTCTTTGGGCAATAAACCTGCATCTTTCAGGGCTTGAGCCGTTGGCTCAAGTGTTGATTTGACTAAAGCCGCCGTAATCTCATCAAATTTAGCGCGGGTAAAGTCTAGCTCAATCGTTTTTGGTCCCGCTGCATCAGCGGCAATAAATGGCAAGCTAATCAGGGTTGAAGGTGCGCTAGAAAGCTCGATTTTGGCTTTTTCGGCAGCTTCTTTAAGTCGCTGCAAAGCGGTTTTGTCAGCAGTTAAGTCAATACCTTCTTTTTGCTTAAAGTCCGCAACCATCCAATCGACGATCACTGCATCAAAGTCATCACCCCCAAGGTGATTATTTCCTGATGTTGCCTTGACTTCAAAAATACCATCGCCAAGCTGTAGAACGGACACATCAAACGTACCGCCGCCAAGGTCAAACACTAAAACGATCTGATCTTGATCTTGCTTATCCAATCCATAGGCAAGCGCCGCCGCCGTCGGTTCATTGACAATCCGCAAAACCTCCATACCCGAAATTGCACCAGCATCTTTGGTCGCTTGGCGCTGCGTGTCGGTGAAATAAGCAGGTACGGTGATAACTGCTTGAGTCACTTCTTCACCTAGATAGTTTTCGGCATCTTGCTTCAGCTTTTGCAAGATCATTGCCGAAATTTCTTGGGGAGTGTAGGCGCGATCGCCAATTTGGACATCGACAGTATTATCTTTACCCTTGACTGCTGTGTAAGGAACGCGGCTGCGCTCCTGTGCGGTTTCTTCCCAGCTACGACCAATAAACCGCTTGATGCTGTAAACCGTATTGACTGAGTTGGTCACCGATTGACGCTTAGCAACCTGCCCAACAATCCGTTCGCTGCTGTCTTTGACAAAAGCGACAATACTCGGTGTGGTGCGCCCCCCCTCTGCACTAGAGATGACAACAGGCTTACCACCCTCTAAAACCGAAACACAACTGTTTGTCGTACCAAGGTCGATCCCAATTACTTTCGACATAATCGCCAGTTCCGTTAAAAGCCTTTTTAAAAGTTTAGCTGATTGAATTTCTGAATAATGTAACCTAAGAATGCATTTCAAGATGCAATTGCGATCGCAATCTTGAAATATTTATCTTAGTTAGACTCGTTAGGGGCATTTTCAGATACAGCATCTGAAGATGGACTATCGCCATCGATTTTTCCAGATGATACCTTAACCAGTGAATGACGCAAAACGCGATCGTCGCTGACTAAATATCCTGGGCGCAATTCTTCAGTGATGATGCCTTCGTCATATTCTGGCGATGGTTCTTGCATAATTGCTTCATGGAAGTTAGGGTCAAAGTCTTGCCCGACACATTCCATCCTGACTACGCCTGTCTCTTTGAGGCATTTGAGTAGTTGCTTGTATACCGATTGATAACTTTTGTGAATTGACGCTTCACCGTCTGTTTTCGGTGAAATTTGTAACTGCGCCCTCTCAAAGTCATCAACTACAGGCAATATTTTTTTGAGGATCTTGCCTGTAATCGTGCCTTCTTGCTCTTCTTTATCGCGTTCTGTACGTTTGCGAAAATTTTCAAAGTCGGCATACAGTCGTAAGTATTGCTGTTTGCGATCGTCTAGTTGCTCTCTAAGCGATGTTGACTCAGCGATCAAACCATTAATTTTGTCTAGCGTTGCGGCTGCGGCTGCGGTTGCTTTACTTGCTTCAGGTTTTGACTCGCTGGTGGTCGCAGAGGCTGGAGAGCCATCTGATACGGATGTTTCTGAGTTTGGGTTTTGATTTAATTCGTCGGTGGCAAGTTGTTGCAATCGCGACTCAAGTACCTCATCATCTTCGTCGATGAGGTCGTCAGAAATTATGGTGTTTTCTTCTTCGATCATTACAGTGGTACTCTTCTAGCACTTTTCAGACTAGCAGTAAATTGCTAAGAGTTGAAATTTAAGTGTTGATTTTGACGATTTTTATCAATTATACCGATTTTATTCTTGATCTAACATAAAAATTCAAAAAGTATCTGAGTACCTCGGCATAATATAAAACCCAAAACCAAGATCTCTACCGCGCAGCGGGCGGTAGAGATCTTGGTTTTGGGTTTTATATTTAATTGTGCCTAGCTACTTAAGTACCTACGCAAAATAAATTCCCC
>JAYUSC010000167.1:0-2023 GCA_043755885.1 Pseudanabaena sp.
TTGTGTTGGTGGCGCTTTGCGCCACCAACACAATTACCAAAAAACCACTTTGTTTTGTTGGATTTTCAGGAAAAAGCACGATCGTGAGAAGAAGTATGCAGAAACGAACTAAGGTTAAGCAGTGGAAAGCAGTGGTATTGCTGTTACTGATCGGTATGTGTTCGCTGCTGCTTTGGGGCTGTGCGATCGCGCCAGAAACTACAAAGAATCGCTTAGTCGTTCCCCTAGATGGCGACATCAAAACCTTTAATCCTGTCTTATATCAAGAAGCTTATAGTGGAATTGCGATCGGCTATACGATGACGGGGATGATTACTGAAAACCCACTTACCAAGGAGGTAGAACCTGAACTAGCCGAAAAATGGGAATTTCAACAGGATGGCAAACAACTAATTTTCACGATGCGTCCTGATTTGAAATGGTCAGATGGTCAACCACTCACTGTTGATGATGTTTTATTTACCTATCAAAATGTGATCTTCAATGAGAAGATTCCCACTGGCTTTCGTGATATCTTGCGAGTTGGACAATCACAAACTCTTCCCAAAGTGGCGAAGCTTGACGATCGTCGTATTTCCTTTTTTCTGAGCGAACCCTTTGCACCCGCTTTACGCACCATCGGTGGGATTGGGATTTTACCCAAGCATATCTTTGAAGCAACTCTCAAAGAAGATCCTAAGGTTCCTGATCAGAAATTAAAGTTTTTAGAAACATGGACTCTCAGCACGCCTGTTAATCAACTAGTTGGCAGTGGTCCCTATATAATCCAAGAATATCGCGCTTCTGAAAGAATTATCTATAAACCCAATCCCTACTATTGGAAAAAGGGCTTTCCCTATATCAAACAATTTGTGATGCAGATTGTGGAATCTCCAGATACTGCTCTATTGAGGTTCCGTTCAGGGGATCTCGACATGTATCGGCTACGCGGCGAAGACTATCAATTGCTAAAACGTTTTGAACAGCGCGATCGCTATAAAATCTATAATGCTGGTCCTTCTACAGGTCAGGCTTTCATTATGTTCAACCTAAATAAGGGCAAAAATCCTAAAACTAATGAATCCTTTGTAGATCCGAAAAAATCAAAATGGTTTAACGATGTTATTTTCCGTCGCGCTGTCGCCTATGCGATCAATCGCGAAGCAATAATTACCAACCTGTCGCGAGGCTTAGCCCAAACCCAAAACTCACCAGTTTCTATCCCTAGTCCCTATTTCTTCCCTCCCGAAAAAGGACTTAAAGTTTATGATTATCAGCCTAAAAAGTCAAAAGAGATCCTTTTACAAGCAGGATATAAATATAATTCCGAACAACAACTTCTCGATGCTCAAGGTAATCTAGTCCGCTTTACCTTGCTTGCTCCTGCGGGTGGGAGAGTTGCGATGGGAGCGCAAATTAAGAGCGATTTAGAAAAAATTGGTATGAAGATTGACTTCACTCCCGTTGATTTTCGGATTATCTCCGATAAGCTCGACAACTCGAAGCAATGGGATGCGACGCTCCTTGGTTTTACAGGCGGTGCTGAGCCGAATAGTGCGATTAATCTTTGGGCAACTGATGGTGATTCTCATATGTTTAATAAGGGACCAGTTGGTGACGAAAAACCTTTTGCAGGTCGTGAAGTTGCTGATTGGGAAAAGAAAATTCATTCGTTGATGATTCAAGGCGCACAGGAACTAGATGAAACTAAGCGCAAGGCTATCTATGCCGAATATCAACAATTGGTTCAGGAGCAATTACCGCTAATCCATTTAACGATGCCCCTATACTTAGTTGCTGTTCGCGATCGCGTAGAAAATGCTCAACCTTCAGCACTAGCTGGCAGTACTGGCGTGACAGGAGCATTGTGGAATGTAGAACAATTGAAATTGAAGTCCTAATTTTTTTGAATCATCGTGTTGAGGGCGATCGCATTACTTATCAAAAATTTGCGATCGCGAAAACTTTACGCTACATACTGCTCTAAGTAGCTAGGTGCAATTAAATATAAAACCCAAAGAAGCTGGTTCGCCCGCTGCGCGGG
>JAYUSC010000168.1:0-2014 GCA_043755885.1 Pseudanabaena sp.
GTTTGAGTTGGAATTTAGCTCCTGCGATGGCGGCTCATTTGCTAGAGCCATCGGTAAATGTTGCGCCTTGGTGTAACAACTTATATATATGCGATACCAGCTACATGTTAGAGGTACAGACTTTACTCGCTCAACGTGGGTTTGCGGTCGGAGAAATCGATGGGGTCTATGGCAGATATACCAAGCAAGCTGTGGTTGACTTTCAGAAAACTCAAGCTAATCTGGTTGCCGATGGGATTCCTGGGCAACAAACCTTGGCTTTGTTGCGAAATGCATCGGTGAGTAAGCCTGTATCACCGATGCAGCCAAATCAAACCACAAGGAAGATTACTATTAGCGATCGCCAAAGCCCATCATCAAGTCAGTCCCCAAACCAGCCAATTGTGATTGTGCGATCGAATAACCCTCAGATCAGCAGCCCGCAGCAGCCAGTGCTAAGCGAGATCGGCAATTTGCAAATATTGCTGAAACAAAGAGGATTTTATCAGGGTGAAGTTGATGGGCAACTAGGGCAACCCACAACTAACGCCATACTGAAAGCCCAACAAGCCTATGCGTTATCTCAAGATGGCTTTGTCGGTCCTTTGACAATCCGCTCATTGTTAGCTGGTGGCAACAATCTTCCGCTTACCCAGCCAGCTTTTCCGCGATTGCCATTACCACAAGATGTCTTGGCAATCCAAACGTTACTCAAAGAACGAGGTTTTTATGATGCAGATCTCAGCAGCTTATACAACATTCAGACCAAGGCAAGTATTTTGAAGGCTCAACTTGCTTACGGACAATCTGCCACAGGTGATTTGACACCAGATTTACTGACTGCCCTCAAAGCTCAAAACCCTACTCAGAATATTGCTCAAAGCCCTACCAGTCCAAATAATTCAACTGCTCAGCCAATTCCTAGCAGTAATCAGTTAGGCAATGGAACCCAAGTCCCAACCTCTAGTCAAAATGCACCCGCAACCAAAAATGCCAATTCTTCCTGAATAAAAGCTGAACAACTCTCGTCAATTTCGCTCAATCCTCTTTAACCTCAAATCTTAATTTTTAATTTCAACAAGGTCTAATTATGGAACTCCTAGCATATATCCAAGAAGAATTTATCCATACTGACGATGCGATCGTCAGTGAAATTCCTGAAACCTTCTCAGTATGGTTCCAGAAATTTACGACTAAATCTGCCAAACTCAGTTTGAATGTACTCTTAACGGGGACTACGCTCCTGATTGGTTTAGGCTCTACGCTAAATACTTTAGCCGCCGAAACCCCATCATCGGATGTGAAATATGTGCAATCGCTATTGGCTAAAAATGGCTTTGACCCAGGTGCGATCGATGGTGTGGCTGGAGCCTCAACTAAAAATGCGATCCTTCGCGCTCAAAAAGCCTTGGGACTCACGCCCGACGGAGTTGTTGGCAGTCGGACGCTCTCAGCTCTTGAAGGTGGAAAAGCCGTAGATGCGATCGCGACAAAAGTCAATGTCGTGGACACCACTGTGGCCGTGGGCGAAACCACGACGCGCTCTTCATCAACTGTGATGAATCTTCAGAAATTACTCGCTGACCGTGGTTTTTACAACGGTGCTGTCGATGGTCTCATGGGATCTCAGACTCGCGCCGCAATTATCGCGGCTCAAAAAGCTTATAACTTGACTGCTGATGGTGTTGCAGGATCGCAGACCTTGGCGGCGCTAGAGTCAGATGGGGCTAAAGCAGCGACAACAATTAGCTCCACAACTAGTTCCACAACTATTACTAAAAGCGCAGAAGTCTCCAATCTGCAAGAATTGCTCGGCAAGCGAGGTTTTTACAATGGTGCTGTCGATGGCATTATGGGACCACAGACTCGTACGGCGATCGTTGCCGCTCAGAAAAACTATGGCTTGGTCACTGATGGTATTGCAGGTTCGCAAACCCTCACTGCTCTAGAATCGGGAGCTATTCCTGTCACTATTGCCGCCAAAAATCCCGAAACTACAGCAACCGTCACCGCAAAGACTAGTGACAAAGATGTT
>JAYUSC010000169.1:0-4642 GCA_043755885.1 Pseudanabaena sp.
GCCACCGCCGATCGCACGATCGCACCGATATTTCCGGGATCTTGAATTGTTTCTAGCGCTAAACCCAAGCTATGAATTTGGGCAATTTCGCGAGATGGCATTAGCGCGGCTGCGATCGCACCATCAGGATGTTGAGTAGTGGCGATCGCCTGAAGCACTTCTTCAGAGACAATTTCTAATTTTTCGATTTCATCGCTCGCCGCAATCTGCTCATACAAATCTGGGTGCATCGAGATCCATTTTTCGGTGCAACAGACGATTGAGATCGGGTAAGCTGTTGCGATCGCCTCCGTCAGAGCATGAGTTCCTTCCACTAAAAACAATCCTTGCTCTCGGCGATCTTTCGCACTCTCACCCAGCGATCGCAGTTGCTTAACTAACGGATTTTTTGTACTGGTGAGCAATTGTTAATTCCTGCAATAAATATTTTTCAATGTTTCTAAGTAGCTAGGCACAATTAAATATAAAACCCTAAAATCATTACTGCACGCTGCGCGTGCAGTAATGATTTTGGCTATGGGTTTCCAATTATGCCGAGGTACTTATTGTTTTGGTGCTTTCTGCTGGATTTTCTTGTCGATCGCCTGTAAAGCCTTTTCGTGATCTTCTAGGTTACGACTAAATACATGACTACCATCAAACTTAGCCACAAAGAACAAGTAATCAGTGGCTGAAGGATCAAGAGTTGCCTTGAGACTAGCTAATCCGACTGAAGCGATCGCCCCTGGAGGTAGCCCTTCATTTAGATAGGTGTTATAGGGTGAATCAGTCCGAACCTGTTCCAAGGTCAGCGGACTTTCAGGAGTTTGTTTGATGTTTAAGCCATATTCAACCGTGGGGTCGGACTCTAAACGCATATTTTTTTTGATGCGATTCCAAAAAACACCCGAAATTATCCGCCGCTCAGATTCAATTACCGCTTCTTTTTCGACAATACTTGCCAGAGTGACCCAATCTTTGAGACTAACTTTAACTTTTGGTTTACTAGCTTGATTTTCTTGATAAACAGGTAAAGCAACCTGCTCAAAACGATCAAGCATCAAATCAATAACCCGATCGGGTGTGGCTTCCGATTGCAAGATTTGATATGTATCAGGAAAGAGGAACCCCTCCAAACTTGGCACATCTTCAGGAAGCCAACTACGTCGCTTAGGACTGATCCGCTGAGCGGCGACCACAAAATCCTTCGCCGCAAAAAAGCCCTGTTTCTCAAACAGATCTGCCATCTGGGTGATCGACCAACCTTCAGGAATTGTAAATCGGACTTCTGCCGACTTGGTGGTCTGAATTTGAGCAACAACCTCTGGCAATGACTGATTAGTGGCAAAGTCATAGGTTCCTGCCCTCAATGCTACTGGCTCACTGCTTCGCAATGATTGCCATGTAATCCACAGTCGCAAGGCTAAGCTAGAGCGAATTACGCCTGCGGATTCTAGCTCTTGGGCGATCGCCTGAGTTGGCATTCCATCAGATATGGTTAAACGAATCTTTGCCCCAAAATTGCTAGGTGCTGCACTTGCCCAGATCCACCAAGAACTGCTAACAAAGCCAGTAACTAGGATAGTTAAGGGAACGGCAACACCATAAAACAGCCAATTAGAACTCTTCTTCTGCATCTTCTGTGCTGAGGACATGGTCTAGATATTGCTCCACATAAGGCTCAAGGGCTACCATTTCATCAGGAGTGAGAATTTCAGGTTGACCATCATCGCCAACTTTAGCGATAAACATCAGAGGATCGAGGGATGTAAATACAGAAAAAGCTTGCTCTTCGTAGTAGAAATGGGCTAGTTCTTGAAATTCACCGCAATTACCATCTTCCTCGGTATCAATCTCGATGATATCGTCTTCAGTTGGTTCAGGTAATTCACCCTGAACGGTCAATGTATGGGCTGAACGCTTGAGGGAAAGATTCTGTTCTGCTAAAACCGCCTGAGCCACAGGAAAAATTAGATCGATTTCCTCTTCAGTGACATCGACTAATTCAGTTTCTTCTTCGTCATCGGTTTCTTGCCATGCAAAGATTTGCACAGAAAAGTCAACTGGTTGCAGCAACAAGTATTCGGTGCTGTCCACTTTAAACGCGGTTTCCACAGTGCAAGACAAGCTCTTACCTGCTTCATCCGTAAGTACGATTGTCGATCCTTCCATAGATTGCTGCTTTGTATCCTATAGCACTACTAGCTCAGAGAAACCCTCTTATATAAGGCTTTTGGCGCTTTTAAGCATTATGACAGCAAATGTGACAGTTATAACGTCTCTACCAAATCTGAAGACTTTTTTAGCGTTTTGGGCGCATTTAGCTGTTTGGAGTAGGTATAACTTTTGGGCGATCGCAGCACTACAAATCATCAGGGTTAAGCCCCAGCGATCTCAGCTTTTCAGCTAAGCGTTGGTTTTTTTGTTCTGCTTCTTGTTTGGCAAGACGCTCTTGAGTGGCAATTAAACGCTCTTGACTAGCAATTAAACGTTCTTGATCTGCGATCGCAGTTTGTTGATCTGCGATCGCAGTTTGTTGATCTGCGATCGCAGTTTGTTGATTTGCGATCGCAGTTTGTTGATTTGCGATCGCCTCAGCATCTAATCGCGCTTGTTTTTCAGCGATCGCCCGTTCGTCGCCAGTCAGCAGCAAATTCCCCGACTCGTCCCACCAGCGTAGCCATGTGGTCGTACTTTCTTGTTGCAATCCAATTTCCACACCCATTGGTGGGATAGGATAATGTCCGCGATCATTAGGCTGCATCTTGGCATAGCGACCATCAACTAAATGATAAGCTTCAAGATGATCTTTCCATCCATCAAAAATGGCATAAAAGGGAATCCGAATCGCTTGCTCATAAACCCAGAATTTTCCTGCTTTTTCAGTTTCACTAGGGGGTGTTGCGTCTCGTTCTTCTGAACCATTACCAGAAACAAATTCAATCGCAATTAAGGGAGCGACAAATTCTTTCCACAGTACATAAGAGCGGCGATATTCGCCATCAAGAAGCGGCGATACATTCGCCACATAAAACCAGTCTGGCGCTTCGGCTCCTTTTTCGGGTGGCTCCATCATGCGCCAGTAAATGCCGCTATCTTGACCAATGCAGTAACGTCCATCGGGATGTAATTTGTCTAAGACTGGGGTAATCGAGCTAGTTAAAACAATACTTTGTGGATGTTCCTGAAAGTTTTTCACAAAGGTTCCGTCTGAGTCTGGGAGTTGGGTATGGTCTGGGAGAATAATTGGTGTTGCGGGAATGGGTGGAGTCGTCGGCGCTGTTGACTTAACTGGTGCTTCGGTGGTTTGCATAGTAACTCCAAGAGATACGTTGGCTTGATTTTAACATGACATAAAGTACTCGTGAAGTTTAACGCTTGATGGCTAACCATTGTTGCAAAATCAAGGCGGCGGCTTTGCGATCGATCATTTCTTTGTTATGTCTTGTGGAAATGCCCTGCGATCGCATCATTTCTTCGGCTTCATAGGAGGTAAGGCGCTCATCGACAAATTCTAAAATCATGCCGAGTTGTTTGGCTGCGCCATTAGCAAATTTCTGGACATGCTTAGCTTGATGTCCAAGCGAGCCATCCATGTTGTAGGGCAACCCCACAACCAAAGTATCGATATTGCGCTCAATAATTAGCGATCGCAAGATGTGCATATCCTCATCCCATGATTTGCGAGTAATGGTGGTGATGCCATGCACAGATATGCCAAGGCGATCGCATCCTGCGACACCAATACGTTTCCTGCCGACATCTAAACCTAATGCTGTATACTGCATAAATATTTTTGGTTTCTGGCGTATGCGGCGCTTCGCACCGCATACGCTTGTTAATTTTTTACGGCGCTTCGCGCCGCATACATTATTGGTTTTGAAATGGTTGAACTTTTTGGATTAAAGCTTGCGATCGCGAAATGATCGTTGTCCAGTCATCCTCTGCGATCGCTTCTGGCGAAAATAAATGACTAGAAATACCGACTGCGATCGCCCCAGCCGCCAGAAACTGATCAGCATTTTGGATCGTAATCCCGCCCGTGGGAATCAAGGGAATATCCCGCAAGATTGGCTGCAAACACTTTAAGTACTCAATCCCACCCAATACTTTAATCGGAAAAACCTTAACAGCGGCGGCTCCTGCTTGCCATGCAGTAATTATTTCGGTCGGTGTCAGCGCTCCTGCAATTACAGGAATATTATGCTCGACACCTTTAGCGATCAGCTCAGGATTAGTATGGGGCGTGAATAAAAAGCTACAACCACAGGCGATCGCCTTTTCAGCGCTATCGAGATCTAAAACTGTGCCAGTACCAATTTTGCAATCAGGTAACTCCTGCTGCAATTTGGGAATCAGTGACTCGACGCGATCGGTATTCCAAGCGATTTCGATGAGCTTAATCCCACCTGCGGCGGCGGCAAGAGCCATTTCTCTTGCAGTCACAATATTATCAGCCCGAATAACGGCGATAATGCGATGCTGTTGCAACAAACTGAGCCAAGAGTTCACAGGTTTTTTTTGCAAAAAATTGCATTTGCGATCAACTGCCAAAGATCATTACACAAAGCTTTGTTTTTGCAAACCCAGCAGAATAAAACGCGCTATGGCAATGTAAGACTAAGACAAGTTAAAACCCAAAAGATGAGTGGCGGCGCTTCGC
>JAYUSC010000170.1:0-2010 GCA_043755885.1 Pseudanabaena sp.
CCCAACACCCGATCCCCTAAATCTCAACATCAAACAGCGATCGCAAATCTCCCCACGTCAAACTGCGATCGCAACTCAACACCCATAAATGCGATCGCACTCTTCATTCCCACCAAACAGCGATCGCCCCTCACCACCCACAAAACCCGATCGCCTAAATCTCAACAACAAACAGCGATCGTCCCTCACCACTCATAAAACCTGATCGCCTATTTCCAAAATTAAACAGCGATCGCCTCTCACCACCCACAAACCCAACCGCCTAAATCCCAGCACAAAACAGCGATCGCCTCTCATCAAACCATAAATATGAGCGCCTATTTCCCAATCATATATCTCGCATCTTTAGCATCTTCTATCTTGTCAATAACTTGATGTACTTGCTTCATATTGGCATCGACAGAAATGGGTTTGCGTATAACTGCACCACCAAAAGAAGCAATCTCAAGGACTTTTTTAATTGATACAAAATATGCAATAAAGAAACAAATCCCTATTGCAACTCCTATAGCAGTATCAACGCTAGAATTTCTACTCAACAAAACAATAATACCACCAGAAAAAATTCCCATAGCAATTAGCCACGGATAATGAAATCTTGCAACTGAAATAGAAGCTATATTTTCCAGCATAATACTTGTTGTAAAGCTAGTATTGAAGAAATCTGTCTGCGATCTAATTCTGTGGCTGGTTAGTGTCAAACCTAATATTTCATTATTTGATAAAATTTCTTCTTCAGGCAAAAGATTCATGAGTCCAGTCTAAATGTTTGGATAGCGATAATCATAAATGGTTTGTTGTAATTTCGCTACAGCTTTCTGTTAAATTTCGGCAACACTAAAAATTTATATGAATTTCGTGGGATAAAGTTTGAGGGCTTCTATCCAAAAAATAGCAGATAAGTTAAGATTGTGTCTAACCAAGCGTTGCTGATATGGAATCGAAAAATTCTGACTCGATAATTCTCACTGACTTAGCTAAAGGCTTCCCAGCGATTACACCTGTATTTGGAGCAAACTTAGCCAAAGCTTGTGCTGTTTGCCTAAGCGATCCATTCTATTTTGTTTTTAGGTAAGGTCTTTAGAGAAATGAAAATATATTAGGCGATCGCATTATTTTGATACTGGGCGAACCTCAAAAGCTAACTCATGGCGGTAAAAACAAACATTGAACTCAGTAAAGAAGTTCATATGTCCAAGAATTACAGGCGAGTCATTTGATTGAGTCCAAGCAAAAGCGAGTAAAGTGCTTGAGAAAGTTCCAACAGTGCCAGACAAAACTAAACCTTTTGCTTCACTGCGAGAAAGATTGCCACTTAATGGAATTGTTACTGTTTGCTCTTCCCAAATTGCTCCTAGCTGTAAACCAATGTCATAAGGTAATACATTTACACTTGCGCCTGTATCCAATAAAGCCATAACTTCTATAAATTGACTGCCATTAGTAAGTCGCAAAGGCAAATAGGGCATAATGACCGATTTCCCAGAGTCATCAACTTTCTCTGTAAAATTAAAACGTTGCCCATTAAGCATTTGCTTTTTCCTTTGCATCTTTCAAAAGATCTGACAATGCTGTAACTGCTTGAGCATCAGCTTGAGGAGACCATACGACTGCATGAGTTGATGCTAATTGATTGAGTAAATTATGTTCTGAATTAACCTTTGTTGTTTCCAGATTACAACCATTTTCTTTCGCCACAGCAAGCAAAAGAAAATGGATTAACCGTAGTTTATCCTCATGGGTTAATTGGCTAACAGTTGGTAAAAGCTCAGTAAGAGGCATAATTACGATTAAATTGAGTTGGTCTTAGATAATACTGGCAATTGTTTCTGGGCTTTAACGATCGCCGAATAATTAAGTATAGTGTTTTACCTAAGTTATTAAGATTATACGATATCCAGCCCAGCGATCGCCATGCACGAAAAACTGATACTCGAAGATGGCGATCGCCTATACTTGGTAATAAAAAATATCCGAAACTATGGACGATATCACGTTATCCCCCGCACC
>JAYUSC010000171.1:0-11199 GCA_043755885.1 Pseudanabaena sp.
TATTAGAACCACAAGTTCACTCACTAACCCAAGAGATAGATACAGAAATTCCCATTTGGGAAAGTTTTACAAATTTTGCTCAATCCCTCTCTCCAGAAGTCCTCGATCGCTTACCCATCGATGGAGCCGCCAATCATGATCATTACCTGTACGGCGCACCCAAGCAATCTACATAAATATGAAACAAATTTTTGTCGATACTTTTTACTGGATTGCATTATGTAATCAGCGTGATCAATGGCATCCGCAAGTTGTCAGATTCAGTCAGCAGCTAAAAGGAGTAAAACTTGTAACTTCTGATGCAGTACTTAATGAGTTGCTTAACTACTACGCCCAATTCGGTTCAGAAATGCGCCTAGGCGTTTCTCAAAGGACTAGAGAAATTCTCAGGAATAAAAATATTCAAGTTATAACTCATACACGAGAAGTCTTTATTGAAAGACTAGATCTTTATGCCAATCGTCTTGACAAGGGCTATAGCCTCACCGATTGTATGTCAATGATTATAATGGATCGACTCAAAATCACAGAGATTTTGACCCACGACAAACACTTTACCCAAGAAGGGTTTCTGATATTATTTCAAGGAGAGAGAAATGTCTAAACCTCTAGACTATGCAGAGATTCTCAAGAAAGTAGTAAAGGATGCAACCATTCATCAACCAAGATTACAGGCAATCAAGCTTTATCCAGTTTGTGATCTTGAATCTGGTCAATTTGTTGTTCTTGCCACAGGTTTTGATAAACAAAAATGGATGGACTTTGTACTATTTCATGCACGACTCATTGAAAAAGATAATAGCGATCGCCAAGTCATCATCGAAGAAGATAACTTTGAAGAAGGGTTAGTGAATACACTCATCGCAGCAGGAATCAAAAAAGAAGATATCTGGCAACAGGTGGTCGCAGTGAACAAATAACCCAATGATAAATTTAGAACCATCCTCGCGATCGCAATTATTTTGGATAATTGTGGGCTTATTTGGGTTAGTGATTATTTTGGAATTTTCCACACCTCCCGAATATGTCATGGGCTATCTCTACATCAGCCCAATCATCATCGCCAATTCGCAATTGAGTCGCCGTAGCACTTTCCAATTCACCTTAGCAGCCATAATTCTCACCCTATTAAATATATGGATTCCCATACAAGGAGAAGTGCAAATTTCGGTGATTGTGAATCGCCTAGTCACAATTCTTGCCCTAATTGTAACTGGGTTTTTAAGCGATCGCGATCGGCAAACACAACAAATTTTGGTGCAGCAACAGGCGAAACTTCAATCCCAAGAAAAAATCATGAATGTCCGCGAAGATTTTGCTTCCACTTTGACCCATGATTTGCGAACTCCGTTACTTGGCGCGATCGAGACACTTCAAGCCTTTGACCGCGAACAGTTTGGAACTATTCATGCTAAACAAAAAACTGCGATCGCCACGATGATCCGTAGTCATCAGAATAGTTTGCAACTAGTGGAAACTCTCCTTGATGTTTACCGCAATGAAACGGAAGGTTTGCAATTACAATTAGAGCCAATTAATCTAGCAATCTTAGCGGAAGATGTAGCAACCTCACTTTTGAGGCTATCTTCAAGCCGCAGCGTTTATCTAAATCTGCATTATGGAGAGTCAGAATTTCGCAAATTTCTGTGGGTGAATGGTGATGTTTTCCAATTGCGGCGAGTTTTTGCAAATTTATTGACCAATGCGATTAATCATTCTCCGCGAGGCGCAAAAGTAGAATTGGTGTTAGAAATCCAAGCTTCATATCAGGTTGTGCAAGTACTCGATGTTGGCTCAGGTATTAAGATTGATCAAAAGCCATACTTATTTGATCGGTTTTATCAAGGACAAAGCGATCGCTTAGCTACGGGTTCTGGGCTAGGTTTATATCTAACCCGCCAAATTATCGAAGCGCATGGCGGTACAATTTGGGCAGAAAATCGTATCCCCCATGGCGCAATATTCGGCTTTCGTTTACCCGCTTTACCTTACTCATCAAATGACATCTAAACGTCAGGATAGGTGGCGCTTTGGGCCGCCTATCCTGACATACCGAAGTTTATCCTAAAAAAATGACCTTAGATCACCTTAAAATCCTGTTAGTTGAAGACGATGAACTGTTTCGCCTTGGTTTACAAGTGCGTTTGCAACAGGAAACCAAAATCGCAGTTTTAGCAGAGGCTAACGATGGGGAAACGGCGATCGATCTTGCCAAACAGCAACCTTTTGATCTTGTCCTGCTTGACATCGGTTTGCCAGGGCTAGGTGGGCTGGAAACCTGTCGGCAACTCAAGCTCAATCATCCGAACTTACCAATTTTAGTACTCACTTCCCGCAATGAGCGATCGCTAATCTCGCGTTTGGTTACCGCAGGCGCACAGGGCTATTGCCTCAAAGGAGTTGCCGCCGAAACCTTAATTCTTGCCATGCGATCGGTGATCGCAGGAGCATCTTGGTGGGATGCGACGGCTACGGCTGCAATCCATAATACTTTTCAAAATCAATCTTCTGAAATTACGCCTGAGAATTTATCTGGGTCAAAAGTTGATACTTTGACACGCCGCGAAAAAGAAATTCTGATTTTGATGTCTAAGCAGAAAACGAATCAAGAGATTGCCGATCTGCTCTACATCTCGTCAGGGACAGTGCGAGTACATATTCATGCGATTTTGCATAAACTGGGAGTAAGCGATCGCAAACAAGCGATCGCCATGCGCAATCATCATTTATAAATTACTAGCCAGAAGCGATGAAGAAATTACACCAATTATTTACGTCAGAGCCTTCGCATTATTGGGTTGTTAATGTTCGGATTCCTAATTGTTTTATCGATAGTGAAATTCTTGGGCAAAGCTTAGAAACTCACCTCACGCCAACATTGCAGCGCGATCGCCTATTTGCTTGCCATCTCGAAATCCGTAATGGTCAGATCATAGGAATTTTGGCTAGCGCTCAGATTTCGCAAATTCCGACAGAAAGTTTGCCAATCATCGATGGCAAACAGGGACTCATGATTCCTTGCTTTGCTGATTTGCATACGCATCTTGATAAGGGACATATTTGGGAACGCAATCCAAATCTAGATGGCACATTTCAAGGCGCACTCAATGGTATTTATCGCGATTGCACAGAGCAGAGCCATTGGAACTATGACGACCTCTATCGACGGATGGAATTTGGGCTGAAGTGTAGTTATGCTCATGGCACAAAAGCAATTCGCACGCATTTGGATTGCCCACCGCATCAAGTGGAGACGACATTTAAAGTATTTAAAGAATTGCGGGAGAAATGGAAGGAGAAAATTACCCTGCAAGCGGTGTCGCTGGTGCAGCTTTCTTATTTCGCGACTCAGGAAGGTGAACTATTTGCCGATGCGATCGCAGATTTAGGTGGGCTGATTGGAGGGATTGTGCATATGGCTCCAGATTTAGATCGATACTTAGATCGGATTTTTGCACTAGCCGCCGAACGCAATCTCAGTGCTGATTTCCATGCTGATGAGAACAATGATCCTCAATCGCGCACATTGCATCATATTGCCGAAGCTAGTTTACGAAATAATTTTAATTCGCAAATAGTTTGTGGTCATTGCTGTAGTTTGGCGCTGCAAGATGAAGATATGGCGCAGGCGACGATCGCGCTTGTCAAAGAAGCAAATATTGGCATTGTCAGTTTGCCGATGTGCAATCTGTATTTACAAGATCGGGTTGCCGATCGCACTCCGCGTTGGCGTGGTGTCACCTTAGTGCGTGAGCTGGATGCGGCGGGTGTGAGCGTGGCGCTATCTAGTGACAATTGCCGCGATCCTTTTTACGGGTTTGGCGATCATGATTTATTAGAAGTTTTCAGCATGGGGACAAAAATTTCGCATTTAGATACGCCCTATGACAACTGGATCGAGGCGGTGACCTCTCGCCCTGCGGCGCTGATGGGCTTACCTGTTGCTAAAATCGGGATTGGGCAAGTTGCGGATCTGGTTCTATTTAAGGCGCGTAGCTATAATGAATTGCTATCAAGACCTCAAAGCGATCGCACTGTGTTTAGAAATGGGATTGCGATCGATACGACTTTGCCCGATTATGCAGAACTTGATAATTTGATATAGTGCTAACGATAAATTAAAAAATATGAAAGATATTACTAGCAGCCAATTTAACTACCGTCTATCGATCCCAGAGCCAGAAAATCATCTATTAGAGGTCGAACTTGCGATCGCAGATTGGCAAGATGAATTTATCGATCTGAAGATGCCAGTCTGGACACCAGGGTCCTACTTGGTGCGCGAATATGCCAGACATCTACAAGATTTTGAAGCAACTGACGCGACTGGAAAACCACTGCCTTGGCAAAAAATCAGTAAAAATCATTGGCAGATAAAATGTGACAATAGCGATCATTCCATTAACTCGATCATTAAAATTCGTTATCGCATCTTCTGTAATGAATTAACAGTGCGGACTAATCATATTGATCGCACCCACGCCTTTTTGACGGGTGCAGCCGTATTTATGTATGTTCCCGAACATCAGCAGCAAGCTTATATGGTCGAGATTGGTAAAATCAAAGAAGATTGGCAAATTGCCACGTCTTTACCAGCAGTTGAAAATACTAAAAATACTTTCTATGCCAAGGATTTTGACGCTTTAGTTGATAGTCCATTTGAGATTGGAATTCATCATCGTTATGAATTTAAGGTTCTAGATAAACCCCATAGCTATGTGGTGTGGGGTGAACATAATGCGGATATGCAGCGCATTATCAAAGATACAGCCGAAATCGTCGCCGTGGAAGCGGAAATATTTGGCGGGCTGCCCTACGATCGCTATGACTTTATTCTCCATGCTAGTAATGGATTTGGCGGATTGGAGCATAAAAATAGCACCGTTCTGCTCTACAACCGTTTAGGATTTCGCAAAGAAGAGAGCTATCTGCAATTTATTAATCTGGTTGCCCATGAGTTTTTCCATACTTGGAATGTTAAACGAATTCGCCCTAAAGCGCTAGAAAAATTTGATTATGACCAAGAAAATTACACTAGTTCTCTTTGGTTTAGTGAAGGCACGACTAGCTATTATGACCAAATCTTTCCACTTCGAGCAAAGCTCTACGATGCAAAACACTATCTCAAACTAGTCAGCAAGGCAATTACTCGGCTGCAAACTACCTTTGGGCGCAATGTCCAATCACTGTATGAGTCTAGTTTTGACACATGGATCAAGCTCTATCGCCCCGATGCCAATACCCACAACAACCAGATTTCCTACTATCTCAAGGGCGAAATGGTATCGATGCTGCTGGATTTACTAATTCGGTTTAAAACTAATAATCTGCGATCGCTAGATCGAGTTATGCAGATCATGTGGGAACGTTTTGGTAAAGATGAAATTGGCTTTAGCGAAGCTGAACTTCATGAAGTGATCGAGACTGTGGCAGGTGTTGACCTATCAACCTTCTGGAATGACTATCTCTATGGCAATAAAGAACTTGACTATAATTACTATCTCGAACCTTTTGGTCTTGAGTTACGAACGGCGCGGCAAGACATCCCATTTATCGGCATGAACCTCAAATCCAAAAATGGCATTCCTGAAATTGAGAAGGTCGAGTTTGGCTCACCTGCCCAAAAAGCGGGTATTAGCACAGGCGACATCGTAATTGCGATCGCAGGAATTCGCATCACCGCCGAAAACTTTCTTGATCGTCTGCAAGATTTTACGGCTGGTACTGCGATCGCCGTGACCATCTTCCATCAAGATTTATTACGCACTGTGGAAGTAACTTTGCAAGAGCCAATCTGTAATCAATTTGAGCTAGTCCAAGTTGCTAATGCGTCAGCAAACCAAGAGCTAAACATGAGGCTGTGGCTCAGCATCTAAGTTGTTCACCAGTAAATGCCCAGATCTCCGCCTTTTTTATTTCCGCAAGCCTGTAGGGGCTTAGCATTTGCGCCATAATTTTACAACTCATCACAGAACTCTTGATCCGCAAATGCTAAGCCCTCTTTGCTTGTATAGACAATTTGTCCCTGCGTTGTGAAGTTTTGGGCAGAGCATTCCCAAAAAAAATTATCTGAAAACTTATAAATTCCTGTGGGAATGCTCTGCCCCTACAGTTTTACCCCTGCGCCGCCATTTATGGGGCTGGTTCAATTTTATTTGGTCTAGTTATTCCTTGCGCCCTTAATAAAGCCTCGATCTCATCTGCTGGTAAAGCTTTGTAATAAAAATAACCTTGGATCTGATCGCAACCTAGCGATCTCAATACATCAACTTGCTCTTGGGTTTCGACACCTTCAGCAATCACATTGAGATCTAGACTGTGGGATAGATTAATAATCGAAGCCGCAATTGCGCGATCATGGGCATTGTGGGCAATATATTCAATAAAAATACGGTCTATTTTAAGCGTATCAATTGGCAAATTTTTCAGATAGCCTAAAGACGAGTAACCAGTGCCAAAATCATCGATTGACAACTGAATCCCCATCTGACGGAATTCATTTAACAAGACAATCTTCTCTTCAACATTGTCCATCATGATTCCTTCCGTAATTTCTAGTTCTAGGAAATGAGGATCAAAATTTGTTTCTTCGAGGATTTGCTGCAAACAAAATAGAAAATCTTTTTGTTGAAGTTGCTTGATCGATAAATTTACGCCAATCTGAATCGGCGGCAATCCCATATTTAGCCATGCGATCGCTTGTAGACAAGTTTGCCTAAGTACCCAAGCCCCAATCGCCGTAATTAGCCCTGTTTCTTCAGCGAGGGGAATAAATTGGCTGGGTGGAATTGATCCTAAAGAGACATGTTTCCAACGTAGCAAGACTTCTAACCCCACAATTTTGCCTGTGGTTAAATCGATTTGAGGTTGATAGTATGTCAGCAATTCATTGTTTTCTAGCGCTCTTCGCAGATTATTTTCCATGGATAGTCGCTGAAAACTCTGCTCCTGCATATTCGGTACATAAAACTGAAAGCTATTCTGCCCTTCAGCTTTAGCTCGATACATCGCCATATCTGCATTCCGAATTAGTCCCTCGACTTCAGTATTGTGAGATGGATAAATACTTGCCCCAATACAGGTCGTGATATGTAGCTCATGTCCACCACAATTAAAAGGTAAAGCCAAAGCTTGAATCATGGCTTCAGCAATTTGGACAACGTCATCAGTAGAATTGATTTCTTTCGCCACGATCGCAAATTCATCTGCGCCCCAACGCACCATTAAATCGTCTGGTTTAAGCAAAGTCTTGAGGCGATCGCTAACTGCATTCAACAATAAATCACCAATACTATGCCCTAGAGAATCATTGATCAACTTAAATCGATCAATATCTAGAAATAAAACTGCAAACAACTGTTGTTTATCTTCTAATTTTTCGATTGTCTCAACTAGATGTTCATGTAAATATTTTCGGTTTGGCAGCCCTGTCAGTGTATCGTGATGAATTTGATAGGAAATTATTGCTTCTGTCTGCTTTTGATTGGTAACATCAGCGACATGAATCCGAACTACTTCATTCCAAGCCATGAAATGGATGATTTCTTCAAATACTTTGTCATTGATTGATACCTCGCGTGTAAAAAATTTGCGGACAGGATTGACTAAGGGTAGCAATTGAACTAACAGTTCTTGAAGCAGAGGATGATTGATTCTCATCTCTTCAAGACTAGGGAATTGAGATAACGCCGCAGGATTAAGATATAAGATTTTGCCAACGAGATTTAACTCGATAATTGGTTGTGGATTTAGCTCTGGTGATGCAATGAATTGGTTAATAGTTTTATGAAGATGCGTAGACAAATCTTGTTCGGGAATAGCCTCTAAAGCAGAAAATCGTGAGGGCTTAGTTTCATCAAATGATTGATTATTAATCTGAGGATAACTGCTTTCAGCAATCTGATTTTGGGGATTATTAGTTTTGGGCATATTCGTAATCGCACTGATTACCTGATATACCGCCTTAGTATCTTTACTAAAAAGGATTTCATCCCCGTGGGACAATATATGCGAAAACCGTTTTTTGCCGTTAACTAAAATTCCATTTGTACTACGTTTAGCATCGGCACTGCCATCAATTATTCGGAAAAAACATGAAGACTTTTTAGAAACTACTGCTAATAAAGTCGCATGTTGTCGAGATACGAGATTAGAACGCAGAACTATCGAATTCTCCAAGCTACGCCCTAGAGAATAAGTCATATTATTCAAAAGAAAATTGCGAAAACCCTGTGGATCTTCAACCGTAAGTACGTGATGAAGCATCTCTTTGATCTCAAGAGTGGATGACTCTTCTGGGCTCACTTGAATAATTTCCTTTTAGAACGAGATTTAGAAGGATTCGCGATTACATAAATTAATAGATCTTTGTTAAAAGTAGCATTAACCGATAACTTTAACAAAATTTTTGCATTTCAACTAGGCAAAAAATGCTGTAAGTACTTACCTGAATTCATAAAACCGAAAAGATAATGAGCGATGCTTAGCGTCGCCCATTATCTTTTCGGTTTTGATTTGTTTAAATGCAGGTATCTATTAAAATATTCGTATTAATCGCCAGTTAATCCAAATGTCAGAAACATGTAGAGAATGGACGGCAGTTCAGCAAACATTTCAGAAGATTTGGGGATATACAGATCTGCGCCCATCTCAGCGCGAGGTCGTTACCAGCTTGTTGCGAGGACAGGATAGCTTAGCGATTATGGCGACAGGTGGTGGTAAGTCGATTTGTTTTCAGTTGCCAGCGATCCTCAGTGATGGCTTGTCTTTGGTGGTTTCGCCTTTACTGGCTCTGATGGAAGATCAAGTACGAGACTGTAAATCGCGAAATCTTCCCGCCGCCTGTTTGCATAGCAATTTATCGCAAATCGAACGCCGCGAAGTCTTGCGGAATCTAGCAAATACTCGTCTGCTTTACGTTTCACCAGAGACACTTTTGAGTCAACCTGTCTGGGAAAAACTCTGCGATCGCAATTTACAGATTACAGGTTTAATGCTCGATGAAGCCCATTGTCTAGTGCAGTGGGGCGACTCATTTCGTCCTAGTTATCGCCGTTTGGGGGCAGTGCGATCGGCTTTGATGGCGCAAAAGCCTGCTGATCATCCCCGTATTGCGATCGCAGCATTTACCGCCACCGCCGATCGCCAGACGATGGCGGAGTTGCAAGCTTGTTTAAAATTAGAAAATCCGCATATTGTGCGTACCAGTCCCTATCGCCCACACTTGAGTTTGCAAGTTGCGATCGCATGGACAACCGCAGGACGCAAAGCCCGCACGCTTAAGTTTATCCGCGATCGCAAGGGGCAGTCGGGCTTAATCTATGTCCGCAGTCGCCGCGATGCCGAAATGCTAGTCGCTTGGTTACAAGAACATGATTTTAAAACCGCCGCTTATCATGCAGGTTTACCACCCCAAGAGCGTCGGGGGATCGAGCAGCAATGGCTGACCAATCAATATCCCTTTGTGATCTGCACCTCCGCGTTTGGCTTGGGGATCAATAAACCCGACACCCGTTGGGTCTTGCATTTTCATCCGCCTTTAACGCTTTCAGAATATATCCAAGAAATTGGTCGGGCGGGACGCGATGACCAACCTGCCGAAGCCCTGATGCTCGTCAGTGAGCCAACGGGACTACTTGATAATAGCGATCGCCAAAGAGTAGATTTTTTCTTGCAGCAGCAACAAAAAATCCAACGGCAAGCATTAGCCCTGTTGCCACAACTACCGCTGCAAGGAAATTTTGCCGAAGTTGCCAAATTACATCCTGATGCTGCGATCGCATTGGGTTTATTGCATCGTTCAGGGCATCTCACATGGCACACACCATTTATTTATGAGATTCAGCGCTTGCCTAGCCAGCAACAACTAAAACAACAACAATCTGGGGATCAGAGTGCGATCGCGAAAATGCAAGCTTTCATCCATACGCAAGGCGATCGCTGGAAATTTTTACTCAACACCTTTGGTTTTGAAGAATAAGCTAAGTCCCTGCTAATATTTAATTATTAACTTAATTTTTCTTAACAACAGGGAAATAATACGTGTCGTCTACGACTATTCATCGGATCAACCTCGAAAATCCGCTTACCGATACATCTTCGACATCTCAAACCGAACTTCCGTTTACTTTTCAAGATGTGAAATCAGCTATTCCTGCCGAATGTTTTACTCCTAACGTATGGCGCTCGCTCGCCTATTTTTTTGCCGATACGGCGATTATTGTCGGCTTATATGCCACAGCCGCATACCTTGATGCTTGGTGGTTTTATCCAATTTTTTGGTTTGCCACAGGTACGATGTTTTGGGCTTTCTTTGTAGTTGGTCATGACTGCGGACATGGGTCTTTTTCGCGGATTAAATGGCTCAATAACCTAGTTGGACATCTGACCCATATTCCGATTCTGGTTCCATATCACGGCTGGCGCATCAGTCATCGCACCCATCACCAAAACACAGGTAATATTGAGACCGATGAAAGTTGGTATCCTCTCACCGAGAGTCAATACAAATCCTTGGACTGGATTGGAAAATTCATCCGTTTTGAAGCCCTGTTGTTTGCTTATCCTCTGTACTTATTTAAGCGATCGCCTGCACGTCCCACCGCTTCCCATTTCGTTCCCAATAACGATCTATTTCGCGAATCGGAAACTACTGATATCCTCACCAGCAGCATCCTTTTTACAGCGATGATTGGCTTTTTAGGATGGTTGGGTTTTACCTATGGGTTCCTATTTCTATTTAAGTTTTATATCGTCCCCTACCTGATTTTTGTCGTATGGCTAGATCTCGTCACCTATCTGCACCATACCGAAGCTGATATTCCTTGGTATCGTGGCAAAGATTGGTACTTCCTGAAAGGAGCACTTTCCACCATTGATCGTGATTATGGCATCTTCAACGATATCCATCACAATATCGGCACTCACGTTGCCCACCATGTCTTTATTGGGATTCCTCACTATCATCTCAAAACTGCCACTGAAGCAATTAAGCCAGTTTTAGGTAAATATTACCGAGTGTCCACTGTGCCGATCTGGCAATCCTTCTTCACTTCTCAAAAGGCATGTCAATTTGTCCCCGACTTCGGCGGTGAAGTGTATCATAGCGATCAACCTACCGCGTAGTGCCTAAGTAGCTAGACATAATTAAATATAAAAACCCAAAATCTGTACCGCCCGCTGCGCGGGCGGTACAGATTT
>JAYUSC010000172.1:0-4630 GCA_043755885.1 Pseudanabaena sp.
GATAGTCAGTGCCAATTTTAAAATAATGCTAGATAAGATGTTAGAAAAAGCTCTTATCAAAAGATATCAGGCTGTCTACGAAATACTTCAGGAAATTCATCCTACACAGAAAAATCAGAAGACACAAACTTCCAGTCAAAATATTCCTCATACTCAGTTTGTGAATACTCCTAATCAAAGTAAACAACAACAGAATCAGATTCTAGAGTCTAACTTTAAATATATTACTGCTTGTGCTGTAGAAGATGACGACAACTTAGTAGGATGGCTTACTCTAGGATTAATCACTAAAACTAGGGTTGAAACTGCTGTAAAGAAAAATAAAAGTTCTTACATTCGTGAAAACTTGGGCAATGGAGTCACGATGGATTTTATGTGGATACCTGCTGGTAAGTTTTTGATGGGTAATGATCATGAAGAGGTTACTTTAAATGGTTTCTGGATCGGTAGACATACAGTTACCCAAAAGCAATGGCAGTCATTGATGAAAAATAACTTTTGGAGACGATTGACAGGCAACAACCCATCTCGATTTAAAGGTGCAGAACTACCTGTCGAGAGGGTTTCTTGGAATCATGCTACCGAATTTTGCAAAGTGCTATCACAAAAAATTAATAAATCAGCAAGATTACCTACCGAAGCAGAATGGGAATATGCCTGTTCTGCTGGAACGCAGACCTTGTTTAACTTTGGGAATGCAATTAGTACAGATATCGCAAACTATAAAGGTACATCTCCCTACAATCAGTTACCGAAGGGAAAGTATCGCGAACGAACTGTTGATGCTGAATCCTTTTACCCCAATCAATGGGGCCTATATCAAATGCATGGTAATGTTTGGGAATGGTGTTTAGATGCATGGCAGTATGCAGTATATCGATGACACTAAACCTTTACGAATTAAGCAAAATGGAAATGAACCTTGGGGGGATTGTGTTAACAGAAAATCCTATCGGGTTTTAAAAGGAGGTTCGTGGGGAAATAGCGATATACAATGTACCTCGAAAAGTCGTATTGGGAAGAAAGGAACAGAAACAGAAAGTTTAGTATATCGAGGGGAGAAAGAGCTTTTTAGCGAGGCGAAAACTGTAACAGATATTGAAAGTTATGGATTTCGCATTGTAATTCAGCCAAATTAGCCAAATTAGTAGGGGTTTAGCATTTGCGTCACAATTTCTAAACTCATCACCACAATATCGATCCGCAAATGCTAAACCCTCTTCGCTTTCACCGATAAATTGTCCCTACGGTTACAGGTTTAGGGCATAGCATTCCCAAATCAAGGCAATCTGTAAACACATAAATCTCTGTGGGAATGCTATGCCCCTACGCAATCACGAATCTATAAATTCAAATTTTTTATGTGTTGGGTGATTTTAAAATAACAAAATTCCTTAGAGGCAGAGCATTACCGCCACAATTTATAAATTCTGCGATTCTTTTAAATCGGTAATGCTCTGCCCTAAACCTTCGCAAATCACAAACAATCCCCAAACCGCAGGGATAATTTATTGGTGATAACGAAGAGGGTAGAGCATTTGCGTATAGAGATTTCGGTGATAGTTTATGAATGGTGACGCAAATGCTCTACCCCCTACAAATCCAAATCTTTGATGGTATATATTGGGTAATTTTAAAATAAAAAAATCTTGTTGGGGCAGAGCATTACCGCCACAATTTATAAATTCTGCAATCCATTTAAATCGGTAATGCTCTGCCCTAAACCTTCGCAAATCATCGACAATCCACAAACCGCATGGATAAGCGATCGGTAATAGCGAAGAGGGTAGAGCATTTGCGTATAGAGATTTTGGTGGTAGTTTATGAATTGTGACGCAAATGCTCTACCCTGAACCTTCGCAAATCGCAACAATTTCCAAACCGCAGGGACAAATTATCGGTAACAGCGAAGAGGGTAGAGCATTTGCGTATAGAGATTTCGGTGATAATTTATAGATGGTGACGCAAATGCTCTACCCCTACACGATTTTGTTTATACGTTTCTATGTTTTATAACCCTGAAATTCATCATCGACGCTCTATCCGTTTACAGGGCTATGACTATTCTCAATCAGGAGCTTATTTCGTAACTATCTGCACCTTTCAAAGACAACATTTGTTTGGAGAGGTGAACGATGGAGAAATGCAGCTAAATGTCACTGGTCAGATTGTTTCTGCAATTTGGCAAAAAATTCCTAAGCATTTCCCTAACGTGGAACTTGATGAATTTATCCTCATGCCCGATCACCTACATGGAATTATTATTATTTCAGAACAAGATGACAAGTCTCATTCATTAGCAACGATCATTCAAAATTTCAAATCTGTTTCTACCCGCAGAATCAATAAAATCACTCAGAATTCAGGCGTATCTATCTGGCAAAGAAACTATCATGAAAGAATTGTCAGAAGTGATCAAGAATTAGATCGTCTCCGTCAGTATATGCTGACTAACCCTGAAAATTGGAAGGTTGTTGGGGGGTAAAAGAGCGATGTAATTCTTTGTATTGGACTAGTCAAGTAAAACGCTATTGGCAGGAGAACAACCATGAAAGTTAAATACGATGCAGAAGCAGATATTCTCATTTTCATCTTGCAAGACGATTTGCCATACGATGCAATATCAGAGCAAGGCGGCGTAATTGTTAGCTACAACGAAGCCAAATAACCCGTTAGCATTGAGTTTTTAAACGCCTCTAAGCGTCAACTATTCAATCCTAGCGAAACCAATTTAGTTGTTTCAAGGTAATCAACAATATATTTTTAGCTACAGATTGATTGCGTATATGCTATCATGTTGACATGAAATCCCGAATTGTCATTGATACTAGCGTTTTAATCAGCGCTCTAATAGGCTCTACTGGAGCAAGTCGAGAGTTGATTAGGCTCTGTCTTCAAGGAGAATATCAACCACTGATGGGAAACACCTTATTTTTAGAATATGAGTCAGTAATTCTCCGCGAAGAAATTATTACACTATGTACTTTGACAAAACAGGAGATTTTTGCCTTACTTGATGCTTTCATGAGTATCTGTCAATGGATTGATATTTACTATTTGTGGAGACCTAACTTGAGAGACGAAGCAGATAACCATTTAATAGAACTAGCAATCGCAGGTAATGCTCAAATTATTGCCACAAAAAATATCAAAGATTTTTTAAACAGTGATCTCATCTTCCCCAACTTATCCATTCTCAAGCCAGAACAAATCGTTAGGAGATAACACTTATGGCAACTTTAACAATTCGGCTTCCAGATGATAAACATACAAGATTAAAGGAACTAGCTCAGTCACGAGGAATTAGCGTCAATAAGCTTATGGAAGAATTATCAACTATTGTTCTGACTGAATTCGATACCTACAACAGGTTTAAAGTAATGGCAGCAAGAGGTGATGTCCAAGAAGGTTTACGCATACTAGATAAATTAGATGCAAAAACATGAGTAAGTTTCAAATGTTTGATTCCGTTACCTTAAATCAAGACATTCAGCTTCACGCTGGTGGAATTGCCCCACAAGGGACAGATGGCGCGATCGTGGAAATATTTAAAGATGGTGAAGCTTACCTAGTCGAGCTATTGGGTGGATAGTTAAAGTTCACCACTGAAGGCGAAATGATCGAAACATCTCAAGACGATCCCGAAGCATTTCGTGACACCCTAGATGTAGAAACGCTCTACCCTAATCAAATAAATCCAATAAATGCTCATCAACAAAGCGAAAAGCAGAAAGTAAAGCAACAACTTTTAGCATTACTAGAACTACTTCCAGAAGAATCAATTCTGCAAGTTAAAGACTTCACAGAATTCCTTTGCTACAATCAGCAGGCTACATCAACCTCAGTAGTTTCCCAAAAATGACAGATTATTGTCAATCGGAATAAACACATCAAATCCACTTGCCGCAAGCCTCAGTAATTCACCGTTCTTTTTGCTTGCCCATCCTTGCTCTGGCACGGTCACGATAGTATGTCCATCAGATATTTTTCGTTTCAGCTTTTTGGGCAAGCACTCATCAAGCAGCACTTTCATAATCATGTGCCAAATAATATTTGATTGATAGATTTAAAAACTTCACCACTTTTTCTTTCTGCACAGTTGGAAAGTCATCTAGAAATTCTTCCAGTGAGTCTCCTGCTTCAAGATAATCAACCAAATTCTTTACAGGAACTCTAGTTCCCTTAAATACAGGTATTCCAGAGAGAATTTCAGGATCTCTTACAATTAATTGATTTTCCATTTTGTTGCCTCAATGTTATATCTCTCATAATTTAGATCTTACAACAAAATTCTGTAGGGGCTGAACATTACCGCCACAATTTATAAATTCTGCGATCCTTTTAAATCGGTAATGCTCTGCCCTAAACCTTCGCAAATCATCGACAATCCCCAAACCGCAGGGATAATTTATTGGTGATAGCGAAAAGGGTAGAGCATTTGCGTATAGAGATTTCGGTGATAATTTACGAATGTCGGCGCAAATGCTCTACCCCTACGAATCCAAACCTTTGCTTATTGCAGTCCCAAAAATGCGATCGCAATTTTTATCTAGAGATTTGCGATCGCAATCATGAAATCCATACTCTCACCACAGACACTTCAATCTGATTTTTGCAAGATTTCTTAGGC
>JAYUSC010000173.1:0-4629 GCA_043755885.1 Pseudanabaena sp.
CACTGACACATCCTGACAGGCTGCTATAATTGCTCTGGTTATTTACCACTCCTGACTTTTATTCCCCTTACCTATTTGAAATGAGCGAACGCACAGTAAGATAGAAAAGGCTTTAGTTAATTAAACGCACAATGAATTTGACTTTTTCTCCTTCACAGATATTGCTTTACGGTATTGCGATCGCAGCAGGACTTATATATTTGCCATACATAGTTGTTGCCTTTGGGCGAGTGAGTATTGGCTATGACATGAACTCACCAAGAGCGATGTTCGATCGCTTGCCAGACTATGCCAAACGAGCCACATGGGCGCACCAAAATTCTTTTGAGTCATTTGCACTCTTTACCGCCGCAGCGCTTACCGCCTACGTTAGCAACGCCGCTTCTGATCAAACTTCGCTTTATGTACTTGCTTTTTTAGCAGCAAGATTTCTATTTAGCTTATTTTATATTCTCGATTTACCTTGGTTGCGATCGCCAATGTGGGGAGTCAGTATGGCTTGCATAGGTAGCCTCTTTATAGCAAGCCTCACCTAAGCAAAAAGCGGCGCATTGCGCCGCTTTTTTCTGTGAACTTACGGTATTTACGAGCTATGCCCAAAGCGAATTGCATATACGTCCTGCTCTTTGTCGGTGTAGATCTCGACATCGGACTTGGGGTGCGATACACATAGCAGGATGTAGCCTTTGGCATCTAGCTCTTCACCCATGCCGCCGATGCCCATGCCTTGGCTTTGATCGACTTCACCTTTGACAATTTGCGATGCACAAGTCGTGCATACACCTGCATAGCAAGAACATGGCAGATCTAGCCCTTGCTCGATCGCAGCATCGAGGATCGATTGATTTTCAGGGACAGACACCGTAAAAGTTTGTCCCTGATGATGAAGTGTGGCTGTAAAAGTCTGAGTCATTTTTCTAAAAAATAGTTGGTTGTTGTTTATGGGTAAGGCGTTGAGCTTTGCACCATGCCTTACTCATTCAATGATTGTGCAAAGAGGATGATACGATGTTCAATTGGCTTAATTTTATCTCCTCCTATGCAACCCCGTCACATCGCCCGCGAACTCGCCCTCTTCAGCATCAACCAATTACCTAGTCAACCCCAAAAACTAGAAACGAAAACCCTAGATGACATTGTGACGGCCGTGGTGCGATCGCTGCACGATGAGACCAAAGAGTTATTACAAACCGCCAGTGCTGAGCTACAGCGTGGTCAAGAGCGTGTATCTGCTAGCGAAACCCGCACAGGTGACATTCGCCAAGATATCCAAGCTGTCGAAGGTATGGTGCGTGAAGCGATCGAGCTAACTAAGAATGCAATTAACAACATTGGGGCAGCTTTAGAATTTCCCGTGACGTTGGTATTGGCTCAACGTACTGAAGTGCGTAACTATGCGATCGATATTCTTAAAACAGTCAATAGCAAGCGAACTGATATCGATGAAATGATTAGCGGTGCTTTAGTAAATTGGCAAATCGATCGCCTTGCTCAGGTAGATAAAGATATTTTGCGGATTGCGACTGCGGAAATGATGTTTATGAGTGTGGCGAGTAAAATTGCGATCGATGAGGCGGTGGAGCTAGCCAAACGCTACAGCAGCGAAGATGGCTATCGATTTATCAATGGTGTTCTGCGCCGCATTGACGATCAACTTAAAGAATCACGTAAATTAACATAAACCACAAAAAGCTAATGGAGGCGCAAAGCGCCTCCATTAGTTAATTTTCGGTTAGTTGCTTTGTTGCTGCTAGCTCTCTTTCTAAGAGATTGACTCGCTCTAGTAATTGTTGATTAGACGCAAGTAACTCTTGAGTTCTGGAAGACAAATAGGGATCGGATTCCCACCAGTTAATGCCGATTTCCTTAGCTTTATCGACAGAGGCGACTAGCAAACGAATCCTGATGCTCAGTAACTCCACACTGCCGACGGACACGGTGATATCACCCGCAATGACAATTCCCTTGTCCAATACTCTTTCGAGGATATCCGCAAGGGAAGAGCCAGTTGTGCTAGTTTTGATTGCTTGAGGTCTAAGCGCTTGAGACATTAAGGTATCTGATCCAATAATTTTGCGAGTCCAAGTTCTGACTCAGGCTCACCACTACCATAGCGAGAAATCAGCACATCAAAGCAAAGATCACGAAAATCATCATTTTTTCCTGAGATCGGAATCTCATGCTCATGACAAATTTTGCCAATTAGGAGACAAGCTCTTAAGCTCGAAGCCTTACTACATTGAATTTGACGGCGGAATCCACGGATCAAGTTGATTAGTTTTAGAGCCTCAGTGCGCTCTAGTCCAACCCGATTTACCAAAATTTGCTTTTCGGTTTCCACATCGGCTTCGCCAATGTTAATCGTGATCATGCGATCGAGCAACGCATCTTGAGTCGGATGCACACCCGCATATTCTTCAGGATTAGAAGTAAATATCGCCCGAAACATTGGATGTACGCGCACATATTCCATTTGGGAGCTGTCTGGTGGTAACACAATCAGCTTTTCTTCGAGGGCGCTGAGCAAGACGTTATTTACTTCAGGACGCGATCGGTTGAACTCATCATAAATTAAGGTGAATCCTTCTTTAGCTGCCAAGGTAAGGCGCGAGTCTGTCCAGCTTTGGCGCAGGTCGTCTTCCACCTTTAAGACCGAGTGGATATAGTTATCGACAACTTTTTTGCGGGTATAACCTGAGTTGGAGCCGATCAGTTGCGACGATCGCAAATCTTCGTCACCATAAATCAATACCATTGGTCGCCCGACTAAACCAGCCAGATGCATCGCTAAAGTGGTTTTGCCAGTACCTGCAGGACCGCGCAAATGGATCGCAAAGCCTGATTGTAAATAACGAAGCGCCCTGCGGACGATTTGCTTAGTGAAGTCAGTGCTAACAAACTGACGCGCATTGGCTTGAAGAACTGTGGTCATGCTGGGGAACCTTCTGCCATTTGCAGCAGGGTATTAAGAATATCCGAGGGATCGACTTTTAAAGTATTCGCCCCTTGTGCTAGTAAATCTCTAACAGTATCGCGATCATTGACGACTGCTAACAGGCTAGAGTTTGTAGACAATTGGGAGACATAATCGATCACAAATTGCTCGATTTTGCCAGAAGGTTTAGGTGCTTCTTTCGGAGCCTCTTTTACTTCAATGGGCTTTGCGATCGCAGGTGCAGGTGCTGGAGCCGCCACATTTTCGACTTTAGTGTTTTTCTTTTTGGGCTTAGAGCTAGAGCTGCTAGAGACTTCGGTGGACTTTGTTGCAAGATCTGGTTGGGGCGTTGCAGGTGGAATACCAACAGACACAGACCGAGAGCCTGACCAAACTGAGTCACTCAACTCAGCCCTAAAAGTCTTTAATCTCAGAGCTTGGGCTTCGGCTTCAGCAATTCGATTAGCCTCAATTTGCGCTAACGATGCTTTGACGTTGGCAGTGCGATCGCTAGATTCTTGCGCTCTTTGCTGTGCATCGACAGTTGCATTGGCAAGACGATTTGTGGTGAGATCTTCGAGCTGCATTTGTGTCAAAACAGCTCGGTCTTGCACTAGTTGTTGTCGCTGTACTTGATCGGCTTCGGCTGCGCGAATACGGGCTTTATGAATGTGTTTTAGCTGCGATCGCGTTTTAAAAGTACGGGTTCTGACCTCTTGAGCGCGTTGCTCACTGTCCTCGATGGCTTGCTCAGTGCGAGTAGTATTTAAATCTTCTAAGAACTCAGATACCTGCTCCGCACGATTTTGGATTTCTTCCTTGCGAGCTTCTAAGGCATTTTCGGCGATCGCCTGTCTACCTTGCTCCCATGCAAGACGAGTTTGCTCAGCATGAGCCAAATACTGTGCAGTTGCCTCTGATTGGGCTTGTAAATCTCTTTCCCTTTGTTCCCGTGCTAGCTGCTGCTCAGCTAAAAAATCTGCTCGATCCTGCAACCGCTCTTGCCTTGCTTCTGCAAACTCTTGCATCAAAGAAGCCATAACGCTAACCTCAAATTAATTCATTCAAATCAAACAAAATAAATCAAACTTTTCAACGCGCCACAAGTTTCATCAAGTAATCCCCCTTCCCACCGTATAACTACCCTGCCAAAAATCTATTGCTTTGTCAGCAAGAAACCGACAAGATAGTTTTTTAGTGAGAAAGGGGTAGAAAAGAAATCGGTAGGCTAATAATCTATTGTTTAGTGACTCATTGCTAGCGATAAGCTAGGAATAAATGACTAAGCAGCAGGTACGGCCGCCGATGCTGTCAGACCGACTGCTTCAGCATACTTGAGGTATGTTTCCACCGAGGCGATAACAACACGAGCTTCGATTGACAACAGTTCGATTCCCACTAGAGAGACTCTTACCCATGCATCAATGACAATGCCCTTATCCAAAATACGATCGATGACTTCCGCTAGACTAGAGGAAGAGTTGACTTTTTCGACTGCCATAGTAATATTCTCCTTGAGCTAACTATGTTAAGCATATAAATTCTGCCTTTGCAAACTGTACTATACAACAGCAAAATTACTTATAATTAATTTTGCATTATTTAATAGAGGTTACGTTTTCAATTCTATAAGATAAGTAGCTAGGTGCAATTAAATATAAAACCCAAAGAAGCTGGTTCGCCCGCGCAGCGGG
>JAYUSC010000174.1:0-2007 GCA_043755885.1 Pseudanabaena sp.
CTCAAAGATCGGGAGGAGGAGCGCCAAAAAATTCTTGAGTTCGCAAACTATTTCGTCAAGGATGTATTTGTTGAGACTTTTAAAGGCGATCGCGCTCGTTTAGCTGGTCGGCAAATCAATTTGATTCGTGATACCTGCGAGTTTCTTTATCGACTTGCACAGGATCAAGAAAATCAAGCCCGTAAAGCTAAGGGTGAGCTAACGATTGAACCTGAACAGGAGGAAAATGATGAAGACTAAAAATTTGGACTTGAATCGAGCTTATACATTTAGTAATTTTTTTGAATTGAAGATTGAAGCTAAAGACCTAGCTCAAGAATTTGGCTATACCCTAGAACGCAAATGGCTACAATTGCCTCAGTTTCAGGGAGAACTAGATCGCATTCAAGAGACACAATCAAGAATTACTGAAATCCTGCCCTATGTGAGCTTAGGCAATGAAACAGCAAGACGTGAATTCATGATTTCGCCAATCATGCACGACTTAATCCATTACGCTAAGATCGAAATTAGGATTGAATATAAGCTTAAA
Organism: Pseudanabaena sp.; assembly: GCA_043755885.1. Classification (GTDB taxonomy): domain Bacteria; phylum Cyanobacteriota; class Cyanobacteriia; order Pseudanabaenales; family Pseudanabaenaceae; genus Pseudanabaena. The sequence continues at coordinate 533 of JAYUSC010000174.1, forward strand.
GTCACAGAACAATTACAGGGAGTGTTTGACTATCTATTACAGTCTCCTAACTATGTAATTGTGGTTGAAGCCAAAAAGGAAGACCTTGATTTTGGGATGACCCAACTTGTTGCAGAATTAATTGCGCTCGATCATTGGCTCGATGATTTTCCACAAACCACTATCTTGGGCGCTGTCACTACTGGCAGAGTCTGGCAGTTTGCTAAACTTGATCGTCCAACAAAACATCTTGAACAGGGATTAGAAAATTATCCAATTCCTGAACAGTTTGATCCTGTCTTGCGTATTCTCATGCAAGCCGTAACCACCAATTAGAACCCAATCACCAATCACCAATCACCAACATCAAGGAATAAAATCATGTCTTTTCTCAAATCCATCGAATCCAAATTTTTTCATGCAGAAATCCCATACAAGCCAATGGGAAAATATGTTCACTTCCTGACTGTGCGTGTGACTGAATCCTATCCACTGTTCCAAACTGATGGCGAACTGAACAAGGCTAGAGTCAGTGCTGGGCTTAAAGATCGCACTCCTATTAGTCGCCTTGCCATGTTTAAGCGCAAGCAATCTACCTCTGAGCGTTTAGTTGGACGTGAGTTGTTACGCAACTACGGTTTTATGACTGCCGAAGAATGCGAATACAATGTCAAATTTGCGATGAATAATCCTGACTGCATCATCTACGGTTTTGCGATCGGTGATTCTGGTTCAGAAAAATCTAAAGTTGTAGTTGATACTGCTTTCTCGATTACTCCCTTTGATGAGTCGCACGAAACCTTTACACTGAATGCTCCCTATGAAAACGGAACAATGGCTTCAAAGGGTGAAATTGGCTCTGAAGTCGGCAAAATCACCAGTCGGATTAATCAACAAGATCACATTCGTCCACAGGTATTTTTCCCTAGCATTGTCACTTTGAAAGACCCAACCGAAGCAGGATTTCTCTATGTGTTCAATAACATTTTGCGAACCCGTCATTATGGAGCGCAAACTACAAGAACTGGTCGCGTGCGTAACGAATTGATTGGTGTGATATTTGCTGATGGTGAAATTACCAGCAATCTGCAATGGACACAGGTGATTTACGATCGCATTCCCACTGACATTCTGCAATCAATCGATCCATTAAATGAGGATCTGGTTTTGGACAATGCAAAAGAGGCGATCGCCGAATTATTAGCGGATGAATTTACCGTGCATCATGATTTTATCGGTGCAAACTTTGATGCTTTATTAAATGAGGTCAAAGCTCTGACCACCAGCGAAGAGGGAATCAAGTCGATTTTGCAAAAAGCTGATGATGAGGCAAAAGCCTATGCCGCAGTGCATATCGCTAAGCCCAAAAAGGCTGATGAAAAGAAACCCGCTAAGGGCAAGTAACCATGACACATATCTATCGCTGTGAGCTTGAACTCCACGACATGCTCTACTTTGCCACTCGTGAGATCGGGCGCTTATATGAAACCGAAGCG
>JAYUSC010000175.1:0-11174 GCA_043755885.1 Pseudanabaena sp.
CCACTGTTAAAAAGTAGAACTAGATGTTCAGATTTTTGTAATACGCTATCGGGCAAGAAAAACTTATGTGCCATGTCTAAACTTAAATCTCCCGCAGCATGATCCTGAACGCTCTTTTTAAATAATGAGTTAAAAGGCGATGGATATTCGCTAAATTTCCATTTCACAAAATGAAATCCTAAACAGAGTTTAAGCACTTGTTGGACAAAGGCAATATCATGCGAACCTTCACAAAAAACTAGTAAAGCTTTTACCTCGCTCATTATCTGGCTCTCCTCAAGTCAACATCACCCGCTTCAAGCAACCTTTGAAACTCACGCCCTGTAAATTCTCTAGCAACAATAGCATTCTCTTTGCAAACTAGAGCATGAAAAGCAAAGTCGTGAACATCAGGAACACCTTTAACAAACGCATCAATACATTCTTTACTATGACTAGTTAAAAAAACCTGAACATTAAAAGATTTGGATAAAGTATGAATAAACTTACAAAACTTACCAATTAACTCAGTGTGTATCGCATTTTCAAACTCATCAATTAAAACAATACCATTCTGTGCGGAAGCGAATAATAACGAGATAAAGAAAATACGTTGTAATCCTTCTCCATATTCCGTCAAATCTAAGGCATTCTTATAATCATCATCAGAAACAAGAAAACGTTGCCATTCATCCACTAGTCGAATATCTCTAATACTAGGAACTACATCACGTTGAATAAACTTAAATATCTCGTCTAAGGCTTTTGATTGTGTACTCTTATGATAGAAGGATGCATAATGATGCGGTTCATTAAGAAAAAATGGACTACTAAACACTGCGGGACAGAGCAACTTAATTGAACTTGCTTGAGTTTCTCGATCTCGTCCCTGAAAAATCCGAGTTAATGATTCTTGGCGAATATTACCAAAGGTTGATGTTAGTTCCACACTTTTTAAATAACGTGACTTATCAATCTCGTTATTCCCTTCTAAATAAGACCTCATAGCAACAGAAGCTTGCTGATTATCAAAACTGCCATTTAACTCATAGAAATCTGGCAATTGCTGCGAAAACCATTCTGGATTTAATCGATCCTCAGCCACTTTACCTTTGCGGCGAATAACTTCCGCTAATCCACCAAAATCGTTTTGTTTAGACAGTAGATAAATAGCTTCTAAAAGCGTTGTCTTACCTGAATTATTAATACCTGCAAATAAATTGATGCGAGCGATCTTGCTAATTTTTAAATTGCGAATCTTCTTGTAGTGTAGCAAATCTAATGCAGTAAAGTGATAATCAATACGATCATGAAAAACATTTTTTTGTTCAACTCCAGAAAACCCTAGAGCTTTAGTTCTGTCAACTAAGCTTTGCAGACGACCGAGTGCATTTTCTAATTCAGGTAAATTTTCACCTTGAATAGCCATTTTCCCTAAAGTATTAATCTCTCTAGTGACAGATTTTACAGCAGTTTCTTGTCTTTCATTAAATACTAGGTCACTTACTCTATATGCATCATTAATGTCACGGTTAGTTTTGAGTTGTTCAATAGCATTGGCATCATTTATTAATTTAGATAAAAGCCTTACATCATCACGCTTAACAATGGCAGGGCTTAAATATTTTTCAGCAAAACCTACATCTCCATCATCATCTTCTTCCTTTGGCTCTTGTGAAATCCACGAAAAGAACAAAGTTCGGTTAACATCATTCTGAGCCTTGTATAGACTGTCATCCCAGTTTAGCCATTTTTTTAATGCGTCATTTCTTACAACTTCTCTAAAAATGGGGAATTTGTTTTCGCTAAATTGATCGCCATAATCAGATTGAGTGTACTGCTCTACTAAAGACAAAGCACGCAGACTGCGCCGCAATTCAATCTTTGAAATACCTATTCTTTTACATATTTCATTCTCATTTACATCATAGGATTTGTACATTGTTTCTAGAAGTTTAGCTTGATTCCATTCCCCCCATTTTTTATTGCCGCTAATGTGTTTTAGACCCATCAAAGTTAGATGATGGATTTCATCAGCATCATTATAAATTACAACTGGAACTCTATCAAAAATAGTAGGATCAAGCCTTCCTAAATTAACACCTTTATCTTCATATTCTGAAAACAAATACTTTAACGCTGCAATTCGTCGATTGCCTTCAACAACAACATAGCTTTCTCCTTCTATTTCACGTACTTGAATCTGATCAACAGGTAAATATCCATTGGCTTTAAAACTATCGATTAGGTCTTGAAGATTGATATTTTTATTGCCAGATAACAAGCGAAATGTCCTACTCATAACGCTTTTATCTTTTATTTCCACATCATCGACTTCAATTTGTTCTGATTCATGAATCAGACGAAAATTATTAGGATCAAGATATAGGTTTTTTAAGCTGACAAACTTTCTAGTAGTTTCTGTTATTTTATCTATTTCGTTCATTTTTTATTTTGAATTAATTTTAGCTGAAAATAATTCGACCTTTTCGTAAAACTTTTTGATGTTCAAAAGCTTTTTCACAGTTGCATCATCATCCGCACCAGCAACAGTTAGTTTTGGCATCCGTAGTCTGATGAGAATCGTAAATTTCATCCCAAACGTTTTCTAGAAGTTGATTAGCTTTTCTAATCAACTCTAGTTTCTCCTTACGACTTAAGTTCTTCTTGCCAGAAGGCTTACTATCAGCAGATTTTTTGCCAGTACCATTTAGTTTTTGTTGACTAACTTTTTTAGCTACAGGCATATTAGTACTCAGCTTCAAAATCTACATTACTCAGAATTATAGACTATAAAATAATGATTATTTAACTCATCAAGAAAAAATATGGCTGAAATAATTGTTTTGCACATACCAGAAGCGTTGTACCAAAGCCTAGCGATCGCATCTAAACCAACAGGTGCGATCGCTTAAAAAACATAAAAAGTCTCCAATTTCATGCCAAAATCAAAAAGTTTTATTTTATAAGCAATACAGGTTCATGGAAGCACTTCCCCAAGAGGTGATCTTTTACACAACCAAAGAGGATGAGTGTCCCTTTGAACTTTGGTTAGAGTCACTACGCGATCGCCAAGCAAGAGCTAGAATTAAAACACGACTTGATCGAGTTGAAAATGGAAACTTTGGAGACTACAAGCCACTTGGTTCAGGAGTTATGGAACTTAGGATTGACTATGGACAGGGTTATCGAATATATTTTGCTCAAGCAGGAGAAACCATCGTTCTTTTACTATGTGGCGGTGACAAAAGCACCCAAAATCAAGATATCATCAGAGCAAAGCACTACTGGGTAGACTTTCAGAGGAGAGAAAATGCCAACCTATAAAAGCTATCATTCCTACTTACTTGAATCCTTAAAAGATCCTTTAGAAGCCGCCGCTTATCTAGATGCAGTCTTAGAAGATGGTGACTTTAAACATATTTTATTGGCTTTAAAAAACGTCGCAGAATCTCAACAAGATATTACTAGCAATTCAAAAAACAATAATCTGAATTTAGATCTAAACTCTCAACTATTTCTAAACCAACAGCCCAGTGAGTTAATGACAATTGCTAAATTACTAAACCAATTAGGGCTAAAACTCTCGGTAACTGTTCAGGAAAAACAACTTGCCTAGTAACATCTAACCATCTTAGTTTAAGAAGCGGCGTGATCCGCCGCTTCTTATTATTCTCGGTTGTGTTTCATTAAAAGTGGTATAAGTCATCTTGTGAAAAATGCTAGGATGCTGAACATCAAGTAACGTATCGGGATGAGAAAATTAATGCGTTGGTCTATCGTGCTTATGCTCAGTGCTACATTAGCAGGAGCTAGCGCCCCACTGATTACCACTTCTGCTGACTCAGATATTACGCTGAATGCAAGCTTAGGAAATAACCGAGACGGCAAGTCCTTTGATCCACTCACTTATGCTCCTATTGATCAAAGAATTGCGAAATTAGAAACTCAGGCTAAACAACAAAGTTCTGATAGTACCGATAAAAGTTCGGTTCGCGCTCGTTTGGTAATTGCGGATATCCATCTCAACAACCGTAAGCCTCGTGAAGCGATCGCAGCCCTTGATAAATTGGAAACTGAGTATCCAATCTTGGCTGATTATGTTTTGCTGAAACGCGCCCAAGCCCAGACCCAACTGCGAGATCTTCAAGTTGCCAAAGCAACTTGGGAGCAACTTGTAGCCAAGTTCCCTGATAGTCCTGCATCTGCCGAAGCGATGTTTGCGCTAGGACAAAATCAACAGCTTTTACAAAAATTTCCTGCTCATCCGCGATCGCAAGAAGTTGCATTCCGCCTACTAGCCCAAGATCCCAATCGAGTTGATCTGATGGCGCATCTGGCGACTTATTTTAGTGATTCCAAACAGATTGTGCCGATTTTAAATCGTCTAGTTGCAAGTTCACCCTCGCTGGCATCTGACCAATGGTGGGCGGTCGCCGATGGATATTACAATAATTTTGAATTTGGCAAAGCTGCTAATGCTTATGCTCGCGCTACCCCTAATCCGATTACAGCCTACAATTACGCCCGCAGCCTCCATCGTGGCAAGCAAATTGACGCTGCGATCGCAGCTTATAACCGCGTTGTTCAGCAATTTCCGCAAAGCCCTCAAGCTCCTCGCGCCCTGATTCGGATGACGCAAATCGGATCGCCTGAAGCTGCGATCGCAGCGACCGATCGCATTATCGCCAGCTATCCCGATACCGCAGGTGAAGCATTGGGAATTAAAGCGACAATTTTGCAAGATAAGCTTGATAGCCCTAAAGCCGCAAGCGACGTTCGCAATCTATTGTTAAGTCGCTATGGCAGTAGTGATGATGCTGGTGAATTGCGTTGGCGCATTGCCAAAGGACAAGGGCGTGGCGGACAGATCAAAAATGCGATCGCCACAGTTGACGCATTAATTGCCAATAGTCCCAGCAGTACATTCACCGCCGAAGCAAGCTTTTGGGCAGGTAAATGGGCGAATCAGATTGGCGATAAAGCTCAAGCCAAGAAGTTTTTTGAATTTACGATCCGCCAACATCCCGATTCTTATTTCGCATGGCGATCGGCAAGTTCTCTCGGTTGGAATGTGGGAAATTTTACCACAGCCCGTTATACCATACCTGCGATCGCCTTACCTAGCGCAAGAACAGCTTTGCCTGCGGGTTCGGCAAAACTGCAAGAGCTATATGTTCTCGGTCTAGATCGAGATGCGCGATCGCAATGGGTGACAGAATTGCGTAGTAAACGAAATCTGGAACCAAAGGAAATCTTTACGGATGGCGTGTTGCGGGTTGCTAATCAAGATAATTTGATTGGCATTAAAATTCTAGAAAGCTTGAATTGGATTGATGTTTCCAATTCTCAAAAGACCGAAATCACTCAACTTAAATCACATCCTGCTTATATGCAGTCTCTCTATCCATTCCATTACTGGAATATAATCTCTAACTGGTCACGCGATCGCAAACTTTCACCAGCTCTCGTCATCGGTTTGATGCGCCAAGAGTCACGATTTGAGCCGCAAATTCGTTCAATCTCAGGTGCGATCGGGCTGATGCAGATTATGCCAGATACAGGCTCATGGATTGCTAGCAAAAAGGGGGTGAACAGCTATAATCTTGACACCCCTGAAGATAACATCAATTTTGGAACTTGGTATCTGGACTATACCCATAGCAGTTTTGGTGACAACTCAATGCTTGCTGTTGCTAGCTATAATGCGGGTCCTGGTGCGATCGGGCGATGGGTGGAGTCAAAAGGCGTTGGTGATCCTGATGAGTTTGTGAATAACATTCCCTATGACGAAACTAGAGATTATGTGTCTAAGGTCTTAGGGAACTATTGGAACTATCTGCGGTTGTATTCTCCTTCAGTACAGCAACAGATTACGGCTTTAGAACAGACTAATAATATCAGTGCATCATCTAAGTACACAAAATAATTAAACCCCAAAATATTGCGGCGGGCTAAGCCCGCCGTAATATTTTGGGGTTTTATATGGATCATTTTTTCTTGGGGTTCCCTAAATACTTTCCTTGTTTTCGATAGTTTCCTGAGCATGGGAAATTGAATTTACTTTTTCGCCCTTGGGCATAAAATGATATTTGCCAGAACCAATATGCTGAGCGCTATAGATCCCAGTATGTCCTGACGAAAGGTAGCTCACCACACAGGCGATCGCGATAAACACGCCAGATTCTATTCCAAAAAGTTCAATTCCCATTAACGTTGCGGCGATCGGAGTATTGGCTGCGCCGCCAAAGACGGCGACAAATCCCATTCCTGCTAATAAAGGTGCGGATAATGGCAGAATTAATGACAAAGCATTTCCTAATGTCGCACCGATAAAAAATAGCGGAGTTACTTCACCTCCTTTAAAACCTGCACCCAAAGTCAAAGCTGTTAGACCGATTTTGGCGGCAAAATCCCAAGGTGGTAGTTGCATCTCAAAAGCATTCACAATCGTAGGAATCCCCAACCCAATATATTTCGTTGAGCCGATCGCCCAGACAATCACCGCGACAATAACACCACCGATTGCAGGACGTAAAGGAGGATAGGATATTTTTGATTTAAACAGGTGGCTAATTTTATGAGTTGTTTTCGCAAAAATCATTGCTGCAAGTCCGAAAGCTATACCAGCCAAAATCGCGTAAATTAGCTCCATTAGATTTATGGCTGGTATCAATGAAGCATGGCGATATACAGTGTGGTGCAATCCTAAACTTAAGGTAATGCGATCGCCCACAATTGCGGCAACTAAGCAAGGAAATAGCGCATTATGATTAATCTTCCCAATTGCCAAAACCTCTAAGCCAAAGATCGTTCCTGCTAGGGGAGTGCCAAAAACTGATGCAAATCCAGCACTAATACCCGCCATTAATAAAATTCGGCGATCGTCAGGTTTGAGAGCAAATATCTTCGTTAACTGGTCTGCAAGTGAAGCCGCAATCTGTAATGCTGTACCTTCTCGACCTGCCGAACCTCCAAATAAATGAGTTAAGGTGGTTCCGCCTAAAACCATCGGAGCCATCCGCAAAGGAATTATCTTTTTAGAGTTGTGAATCTCTTCCAGTAAAAGATTATTACCAGCTTCTATGGATTTTCCGTACCGATGATAAAACCAACCACTGAGGAATCCTCCCAAAGGTAGTAAGGCAATTATCCATAAATGTTCTTCTCGCCAATCAGTTGCCCAGTCTAAAGAAGCTAATAAAGCAGCAGAACCTAACCCCGAAAGCATCCCAACAACACAAGAAATGATGAACCACTTACTGAGTTGAGAGGAGACAATCAACTTGTCAAGACGGAGATGTTTCATAGATCAAGACTGTATTACAGAGCAAAAGAACTGCGATCGCAAGACAAACTATTAGCTAAGCAGGGCAACTACGGGGGGATTGCCCATACCTGAAAATTTAGATTCTGTTACTACAGGTAACTCACACCGATCTTGATAGACACTTAAGTCGAACCAGAATGTACTACCAACGCCAACCTCACTCTTGATGTGAATCTCACTGTGATGTTTCTCAATGATATTTCGCACAATCGATAGACCCAAGCCAGTCCCTTCAAGCGTATGGACTTTATCCTCCACCCGATAAAAACGATCAAAAATGCGATCGCAATCTTCAGCAGGAATGCCATAACCCGTATCCTCAACTTCGACCCGCACATAATTGACGACGCGATGGGGCTGGGTGGTGGTTTGATCTTGCCAAGGATAAATGCGAATCGTGACTTTGCCGCCAGTTTCGGTGAACTTTAAGGCATTGCCAACTAAGTTGTATAAAACCTGCAAGATCAAATCATAATTCCCCCAAATCCGATCAAGATCAGGCGAAATTTCATGCAATAGCTCAACTCCTTTAGAAGAAGCATTGAGCTTGTAAGTCCGTACCGTTTGCTCAATCGTCTCGGATAAATCGATCGCCGTGAAATGAAATTGACGACCTGACTCTAAGCGCGAAAGATCGAGAACATCATTAACAAGGCGCGTTAGGCGATCGGTTTCACTATTAGCTGTACCGAGAAATTCTTTTTTCTGATCATCACTAAGTTCATCGCCATATTCATGCAAAGTCTCGATGAATGACTTGATGTTAAACAAAGGCGTGCGTAACTCATGGCTGACATTGCTAATAAACCGACTCTGAGCCGCATTTAGCTCCACCTCACGGGTGATGTCTTGGATCGTGATGGCAATCCCCTTAATTGCGTTACTGGAACTCAGTACGCTCGTAATCCAAATCCTAAACGCATGGGCAAGTACTGAGTCCTTGTCGCCCGAAGCCATAATCCGAAATTCGCCGCCTTCGCGATCGCCTGTAGCAATTTGCATCAGCGATCGCCCTAAATCGGCACTGAGTCGTTCTGGCAAAATATTCAAAATACTTTTGCCTTGCCATTCATTTTTCTCTAAATCCTGATCCCACCCCATAATTTTGATCGCCGCAGGATTGGCAAGTACGATCCGCATATCTGAGTCGAGCAGTAACGCGCCATCTGCGATCGTGGATATGAGAGTTTCCAGTTTTGACTTTTCGGCAGTCAACTCCTCAATATTTTGCTCTTCATATTTTTTCAGGCGTTGCGCCATCTCATTAAAGCTGCGGATTAATTCCCCAAGTTCCCCACCAAAAGGTAAATCGATCCGTTGCTTGAAATTGCCACTAGCAATATTTTGGACACCCGCCACTAACTCCCGTAGCGGTCGCGTAATCGTCACTGAGTTTGATGCTGCCCCCAAAATTACCATCGCCCAGATCGACACAAATACAGCCGTGGTCACATCTAGGGTCAGACTCGACGAAGCAACCGCTGTCGGATTAGGGTTGATCCCGATCGCAATAATCCCTAAAGCTTTGCCATCATGCTGTAAATTCACAAATATATCGGTAACTTCACCCTGCGGCGTAACATGTTGCCTGACCAAAGGGCGATCGGGACGCATCATCGGATCTTCAGGTAACTGAATGCGTCGCCTAATACTTAATGAATTTTTGACCTCATTAGAGTTAAACGGAATCCCGTAAAAAATCTCACCATCGGGATCAGCGTAGAGAATATAGCGAATGCTAGAGCTACTTTCGTAAAACTCTTTAGATAGGCGAGTTACTTCTTGGAGATCATTTTTGGCGACTAAGGGGGCAACATTGGCAGCAAGTAATAAACCCAAATCTTTACCAAAGCGCGTATCATTGAGGCGAGCGTCAGTCTGAATATCGTTGACTGCCCAAAAGGTGACAGCACTCATCAGCAAAGAAACTAACAGCGTAATTAACGCCATTAGCTTGGTCTGTAACGAGAACTCAGTCCACCAACGTCTGGGTGTATTGTAGATTTGAAGCAAAAAGTTCATCTTTTTGTAGTCATTTAGTTGGATAGTGTTAGATATTTGTTGAATATTTGTATGGCTTTTCGTTTAATATGTGCGATCGAAACGCAAGGATGAGGATCTCAAGATGGACGAGGCTAGCATTGTCAGTGCGATCGAGGCCGACCTTCAAAACTATAAGGTAAAAACTCAAATCCGCCGCAAAAAATCTCAATTGCATGTTCTGATTACCAGAGCAGATGGCGATGATGTTGACTATGCCTCCCTCTATGATATTGTGAAACGTCGTATTGATAAGCTACCAATCGAGGGGGCGGATAGCTTAGTTGTATATGGTCGATTGTCTGGCGCAAAGCATCCAGAATGGCATAAAACGGTCGAGATTAAGCCACCTTTGCCGTTAATTGAACTAGATCTTGAAGAATTAGAGGAATTCGCCGACATCAGTACAATCGAAAACCTGTCATTTTATGCTGACAACGATGAGACAGAGATTCAGTCTGCTAATCTTGAATCTGAACTTCCTGACGACTTAAAACGTTTTAAGAGTAACATCGATAATGATCTAAAAGCAGCAGCTAATAAAGTTAAAGCCGTCCGTGAAACTAATAAGAATGAAATTAGTAATATTGAGACTGAGGATTTTGATTTAGACAGTCTGGAATTACAATCATTTAACTTAGAACCTCTCCAGCAAAATACGTTAGAGCTAGAGTCTTTTGATACAGAGCTTTTTGAAGTAAACAGTCAAGAATCCAAGTCGCGATCGCCTTTAGAGCAGAAAAATTCTTGGGCGGATAAGGATGAAGACTTTAACTTTGAGTCTCCGACTGTGGCTGCGATGCCAATGCCCTTACCACCGCCACCACCCACAGTTCGACGCACTGCTAAAAAGACTGTCGCTAATGTCGAGACCGAAAATGAACCAATCAAAACTGCTTACCCGAAGGATAAGTCTCGACTTCTTTCTGTGGCTTTTGCTGTGGCTGCGATCGCAATCGTCGGAATTTGTGGATGGCTAGTGTGGGATCGTTCTAATCAACAACAATATCTGGCTAATGCAAGGAACTTCAGCAACCAAGATATTAATCCCAAGAAAATTACTAAACTAGAAACGCTTACAGGCACGCGCAATCGTTTACAAACGATCGTTTCACAGCTAGAAGAAATTTCTGATCGACCTGCTTCTCTATATGCGGATGCTCAGGCTGAGCTAGCAGCTTTGCGTCCAAAACTCGCCGACTTTGATCGCAAAATCAACATTGAGCAGACTGCCAATAAAAATCTAGAGTCATCGAAGAATGTCACGGTCGAGGCGGCAAAATCAACTCAAAACGCACCACACAAGTCAACCATTTGGAAGTCAGCCCAAGAAAAGCGACAACAGGGTTTAAAGCAATTAGAGGATGTGACTACTGACTCAGTGCTATATGGCGATGCCCAACAGCGCATCAAAGCTTACCGTGCAGAATTAGTCCAAATCACAAAATGGGTGGAAATTCAACAAAGGGCTGAGTCAGCAGTAAGTACTGTCAATGCTGCTACTGTAAATCAACTTAAACAGTTGAAATCTAAAGCTCCAGAAAAGCAAAAGTTTTTGCCTCAATGCCAAGCTATTTTGCAGCCCCAAATCTCTAATGCTGAAGCGCAGAGGACAGGATTTCCAATCCCTACTTTGACTAGCTATCTATGCGCTTATTTCTGGGACTCATAGAAAGTATTTATGTTTCAATCCGATCAAAAAGCCTGACGATGTTTTACGCGATCGCATGTTTTGATTTTCAATATGGGAATCCCAAGAAAAAAATAATCCATATACAACCCAAAAATGTTGCGGCGGGCGAAGCCCCCCGCAAAATGTTTTGGG
>JAYUSC010000176.1:0-2004 GCA_043755885.1 Pseudanabaena sp.
AATTTTGGGCAGGATTTTGCTATTGCTATCTCCTGCTCTATTTTCTCGTGTCTTTTTGTTCTTCTCTCCTAACTGCCAATTAGTCTAAACTAAAGTTAGGACAATTCACTAGGACAATTCACGTGGAAAAACTGTTTTGGAATTACTCAGCATTGCTTTAACATCAACATTTTGCCAAAGGACTTGATATAGCTGCAATGGCTCTTCTTTACCTTTTACCTTAATTAAGTCCAGCTTCTCTAATGGTAAATTTAAGCTAGAAATCTTGGCTCTTGTACTTTCAGATATAAAGACCTCTCCAGCTTTTGCGGCTGTACAAATGCGGCTAGCCACATTCATCGTGTCGCCAATATTTGTGTACTGAATCAGATTCTCAGAGCCAATATTTCCTGCGGCGACCATGCCCGTATTTAGCCCGATGTGAATCTGGATTTGCAGATCGCGTCCCTGTTTTGTCCAATCTTCATTTAATTGTTTCATCGCCCATTGCATTGCGATCGCAGCATTTACCGCCATGATTGCATCATCATCTTTTTGATAGGGCGAACCCCATACTGCTAGAAGGGCATCAGCAATATATTTCTCTAATGTGCCACCAAATGGGAAGACAATATCTTCAACCATTACTTTGAAATATTCATTCAAGAATTCTAAAACCTTACGCGGCTGCATCGGGGCGGTCATTTCCGTGAAGCCACTAATATCCGAGAATAAAGCCGTCACTTCCGCTTCGATAATTCGATTTAAGTCCCAACCTTCTTCGATCTTTTGACTGACAGCGGCAGGAAAAAATCGCTCTAACTTGGTGCGTCGAATCACTTCTGATTGCATATTGCGATAGAGGTGAGCATTTTCGATTGCGATCGCAGCCTGATTCGCCAAACTACTTAAAAATTCTAAATCTTCCTTATGATAAGCATGACCACGCGATAGATTATCCACATACAGCACCCCAATCACCCGATCTCTGGGTTTTAAGGGCGCACACATCGCGGCTTGGATTGCTTGCTGAATGATCGATTGCGAACTATCAAAACGGCGATCGAGCGAAGCATCGTCACTGATAATCGCATCCCCTTGTTGAAATACAAAATTAGTAATTTTGCGACTATAAAAATCAAGATCGGCTGTGGCACTAGGATTGCTAAATCGATAGGCTTTTGGCTCTAGTAGCCCTGTTTTTTCATCGACCAGTAATAAGACGGCGCGATCGACCGACATAATTTTTAGCAATAATTCTAAAATCTTTTCAGGTAAAGCTGAATAAGCTTCGGGCGAAGATAATTCTTGGCTGACCTCCAGCAAAACTCGTAACTTTGCCGATGTTCTTTGTACCTCATCCGTACCTTGAATCATCAACACCGAGCCTGATGTTGTTAGCTGCTGCTCCTTTAGCAAATCTTGCATATTTACACGAGATTTCTCTGGAGAAACTCGCATTAAAATCGACAAACCTGATGTTGGAATTACTTTTTGACCAGAAGCAGAATCATCCCCAGATTGCGATTCGTCAACTAACCGAAATATGACACTACCAAACTGCACCAAATCCCCATGGTTTAACTTTTGCTGGATAATCTTGATCTGATTAACTAAAGTGCCATTACTACTATTCAAGTCAGTAACATACAAGCCCTTATCTGTGACCTGAATTTCTGCATGATGTCGCGAAAGACTACGCGCATCATCTTCAACGACAATACTGTTATCTAGTCCGCGCCCGATCGTATTTACACCATGTCGGAGATCGCAGACGCGATCATGGGGAGTACCTTGACTTTGAATAATGTATGGCATATTTTTTCCTAGACTCTAAGAGATCCTCCTCAATCCCCCTTGTAAACTACAGTGTACACACAAGTAAAGTAATTTCTAAAATCGCAGAAACTACCCCTCCCTAGCCCTCCCCTTGCAAAGGGGAGGGAACGAGATTTCTAGTCTTCCCCCTTTGCAAGGGGGAATTAAAGGGGGTTTTGAGACTTGTGCGTACAGGTTAGCCTTTAC
>JAYUSC010000177.1:0-11152 GCA_043755885.1 Pseudanabaena sp.
GATGTCGTTCGGGCTTTACGTTTTTCCATGGGACTTTTTCTCTCAACTCGTCCTCTTCTTCTATTTTATCAAACACAAACTAGTTTAGAACCAGAAATACTAATCAAGGTTTGATTTGATGGAAGCCACGTTTATATATACAAGGGCTATCAAACATAAAAATTTCTAGTAGCAAGAACTTATGACTAGCCTCAAAAATGTCCTTGAGGAAATTGTTGTCGTCGAAGTACAAGAACAACTCAAACACCTCAGCCAACCCACTCGCGAAGCAATTAACCTTAGCGAGGTAGCTGCTTATGCGCTAAACCGATTACCAGCACTTTATGCAAGTACGAGCCGAGGCTGGTTGCAGCAACGCAAACGCGCTCACAATGAACTACAGCATCAGATTGCCAGCGCTACTCAACAGGCTCTATTGGGCGTAAAGCGTGATCCATTGCGAAAATCGACTGAAATTGAGGCTAGTAAGGTCGAAACGCCAGCGCATATTCTGGCTAGATTACAAAAACTTTTTAGCAAGCCTACTTTGCAATGGAATCATGTACCGCAGGTTTTTCAGGAATCACTCACACTAGTCAGTAACAAGCCAGAATATCTAAGTTTGAGTATTAATGATCGCAATCGATTGCGAGAGATAAAAGGTTATTTGCATCGTAAAGATGTTCATCAGTACGAGCGGGATTGGCACGACAATCTAGAATTGCCCAATCCTGAGCTTAACTCCTACATCCTTTCAGCTTCTTATTTCCTAACCAATGTCTTAGAAAATTTGGCAAAACAAGAAGTAAAAAACCAATTGATTTATATGGCAAACGTTTTGCCGCGCAAAGTTAGTGTTGATGATGTGTGTGCATATGTACTCAATCGACTGCCAGCTTTGTATGCTACTAGTGAACAAGGCGTGATCTGGCAAACTAAAAAAGCAAAAGAGCAACTATCGAGTCAAATAGAATCAACCGTAATTCAATCACTAATGACTCTCGGCAAAACGCCACGACGTTTAGCCGAGTCAATTCCATTGCTTAAATTTGAAGAAGAATGTGAACAAGCTATTAGCGAGCTACGCCTAATTTTTCAGCGAGAAGATATTACTTGGCAGAATATTGCAACTTTAGCGGAATATGCGATCGCAAATGAAAGAAAAGGAATGACTTATTGGCGGCAGCAGTGGCGAATGCTGGGACAAATTTATAGCGAACTGTACTTGAAAGCAGGGGATGCTGAGCTATCTCTTAGCCATACCGCAGATGGCGAAGTCTTAACCGTGAGAGCGCACACCAAAGAAGCTTTTGGTTGGCTAGTGGACAATCCTAAAAATTTAGGTATTAGTACTTTGCGTCTCTTTCCTGCGGTTGCTGAGATTGAACTTTACGGCTTCTTCTTAGATTTTTCAATTAACTATACTCGCGAAGAAATGGCAGCAGATGGGATTATCTGAATATACAAAAGCGATCGCAGAGTCCTGATCTTAGCTCGGCTTTTTTGATGGTGATTGATATAAAATATATTGAACATACTGCGGTTTACAAATAGGCGATCGCGATTATGTCTACACAGTTTCAAATCCACAAAGACACCATTGACCAAGTAAGTCAAAGAGCCGATATCGTAGATATTGTCTCCGAGCGCGTTGTGCTACGCAAAAGTGGGGCAAATTTTCGGGGCGCTTGCCCTTTTCACAATGGCACAAATGCCACAGCGCTGACGGTGAATCCAGCGCGGCAAATGTATCACTGCTTTAACTGTGGGGCGGCTGGTGGTGCAGTCAAGTTTTTGATGGAGATCGATAAGCGATCTTTCTCTGACGTAGTTTTAGATTTGGCGAAACGTTATAACGTTCCCATTGCCACGGTCGAGCCTGAAAAAGCCAAGGAAATACAGCGTCAAATCTCCCATCGCGATCGCATATATGAAGTGATGGCTTTGACCACTAGTTTTTATCAACATGCCCTTTATGCACATCAGGGTAAAGCAGCGCTTGCCTACCTCAGCGAAAAGCGGCAAATGAGCAAAGATACAATCCAGAAATTTCAACTGGGTTATGCACCTGCGGGTTGGGAAACCTTGATGGGTTATCTGGTGCAGCAAAAGCAAATTCCTGTGAGTTTAGTGGAAGAAGCGGGTTTAGTAGTTCCGCGCAAAACAGGTAATGGATTTTACGATCGCTTTCGCGATCGGCTGATGGTTCCCATTCACGATACTAGAGGTCGGGTGATTGCCTTTGGGGGACGATCGCTAGGAGATGAAGAACCAAAATATTTGAACTCCCCTGAAACGGAACTATTCAGCAAGGGATCAGTTTTATTTGGGATGGATAAGGCTCGCGATGCGATCGCAAAGACTGACCAAGCAATTGTGGTGGAAGGCTATTTTGATGCGATCGCACTACATCAGGCGGGCATTGAACAGGCGATCGCCACCATGGGTGTGGCTCTTAATGCTGACCAAATGAAGCAGTTATTGCGCTATACCGAAACCAAAAATGTAATTCTCAACTTCGATGCCGATAAAGCAGGAATTACGGCGGCAGAAAAGGCGATCGCAGGTTTTAAGGAATTAGTATTTAATGGAACTGTGCAGTTGCGGGTGTTGACGATGCCCGACGGCAAAGATGCCGATGAGTATCTCAAACAACATAGTGCAGAGGCTTATCGCGATTTACTTAAAAATGCGCCATTATTCCTTGATTGGCAGATCGATCAAATCCTTGTCGGTCAAGACCTTAATCAAGCCGATCGCTTCCAAAAAAGTAGTCAAGCGATCGCGCAGTTATTAAATAATCTGCCCGTTGATTCTTTCTTTCGCACCCATTACATCCATACTTCCGCACAACGCTTATCGCAAGGCAACTCTTATCTAGCATTGCGCCTAGAGCAAGATCTGCGTCGTCAGTTACGCAACACACGATGGAATAGCAACAAGCCTGCTCCGTCGCTAACAACGACCACCAATTCGTTGCATATCGCCGAAACGCAACTTTTGCAAATTTATCTGCATTTTCCCCAACATCGTGGTTATTTATATCAAGAGATTGCCGAAGAAGAGAACATTGAATTTACGCAATCTAATCATCGCTATCTTTGGCAAATTATTCTCAATCTAATTCAAGAGAATAAAACTTCTCTTGCAGCAGCAGAGCCTTATCCCGATCATTTAGTACAGCAATTACAGATTCTCTGTGCAGAAACAACAGAAGTTGCAGAGCAATTGCAGCATCTGCTCTGGCTTGACGAAAACTCGCGCATTGGCTTATTACGTCCCCAGATTGTTGTTAGAACTGCGATCGCAAAAATTCAATACATCATGTGCGAGAAGCATGAAAAAGATTGGTTAAGCAAATATCAAAGTATCGATGTGATTGCCAATCCTACCTTTGGTTACGAATGTCAAGCCAAAGTAAAAGAAGCAAGGCAACGTAAAGCTGAGATTCGTAAACAGATTGAAGTTAACTATCTCGATCTCTCAGGTACTAGCACGAACGAAAAGAATATTATTGAATTTTAAGCAGCCAGCCGATCGCAGCGCCAGCAATTACTAACCAAGCAGAATTAACTTTTGGGAATTTAAGTAGAACTACGAGACTTGCGATCGCAATAATGATTGTCCAAAAATCAATCAAAGTGCCGCGCCCTAGTTCCCATGCCACGGCTGCCATTAACCCAATAGAAGCAGCATTCACCCCATCAAGAAAACCTGCCATCCAAGGCGATTCGCGTAATTTTGCCACAAATGGATTGATCAATGGAACGAGAATAAACGCTGGTAAAAATATGCCTATCGTCCCTGCGATCGCACCCAGATTTCCTGCAACGAGATAACCGATAAATGTTGCGGTTGTAAATAATGGTCCTGGAGTAAACTGCCCGATCGCGACAGCATCTAATAATTGCTGTGAAGTTAGCCAATGGGTGCGATCGACAAATTCTTGTTGCACAAAAGCTAACAGTACATAGCCACCACCATAGAGGACGGAACCAATTTTAAGAAAGCTTAGAAATACGGCTGTCCATGTTTTGGGATGAGTTTCGGTTGCCACCGCCGCTAAAGGAAAAGGGAAAAAGGAAAAAGGGAAAAGAAACATTGAGAGGGCTTTATTTTTGGGGGATGATGCTAAGTTGCGGACGATGCTGACAACTAGCCCCGCGCCTAGCATTAGTGCGATTTCATTTATTTTGAGAAAATATAGAGCTAGGACTAAAATCCCTACGCTCCATGTTGGAATATTTTTTAATGCTGAGCGTCCTAATTTCCATAGAGCTTGAACAATAATCGCAATAATTACTGGCTTGACTCCATACAATAGCCAACCAACGGCGGGAATAGTTTGGTATTCCACATATGCGATCGCGATTCCCCACACTAATAACATCGCAGGCATGATAAAGCAAACTCCCGCCACGATCGCTCCTCGCCATCCAGCCTGCTCTAGCCCGATATGAATTGTCAATTCGGTAGAATTAGGTCCTGGAATTAAGTTGCTAACTCCTAACAAATCCAGTAACTTTTCGCGGCTCAGCCATTGACGACGCTGCACTACCTCCAACTCGATCTGAGCAATATGTGCGGCTGGACCACCGAAGGCGATCGCACCAAGCTTAGCAAAAACTGCTGCTAATTCCTTTAGTCCTGCTTTTGTCGATAATCGAGTTTTTAGATCTTGATCATTTAACAAAGATTCTGGTTCTGGATCTTTTTTTGTATACTCAGGCATATTTTTTTAAACTATGTGCGACATACTTGATCAAATAAACTAGCAATAGAAGACAATGAACACATAATTATTGGAGACATAATTATTGGTGGAGCCGTAAGTTGTTGATCTATATGAATTTGTAGGTCAATCGCTGATAAAAGCCAAAACCAATATAGCTTATGGCTTTTAGTTATCATGTAATTGCTAGACCATCGTCAAGTGCAGCATCTTAAATCCTAAAATTTCAATTTCCTCTACAAGATTAAATCTTTAAAAGCAGAGACACTTAGTGATAACCATCCATTCTGGCTTAGGATGCGTATGTATAGTAACGAAGCTCATTCAATTTCCTATGAAACTCTCCGAGCAAACCGATGTAGAAATACTGCAAGCTTGGCGATCGGGAAGCAGTCAAGCTTTTGGCATCTTTTACGATCGCTATGGTGAGTTGGTTTACCGCTTGTCATTAAGGATCTTAGGTAGCCCCCAAGAGGCGGAAGACCTCACCCAAGAGATCTTCATTTTGCTTAGTCGCAATAATACTTACGACAATAAGCGCGGTTCGATCGCTACTTTTTTGACAGTCCTGACCCGATCGCGAGCGATTGACCGCATTCGGAAAACGCGATCGCAACAGCAACATCTCCAACAATGGGAGCAGGGGCTTTCGGTCGAGCAGGACTTTAGAACCTCATCACTCATGGAAAATGCATCACTTGCCGAACGTTCAGAAAAAGTAAAATTAGCCCTAGCAAATTTGCCTGAAAAGCATCGCCAAGTATTAGAAATGGCATATTTTGACGGACTCAGCCAATCCGAAATTGCAAAAGCTCTAGATACTCCTTTAGGAACGGTCAAGTCTTGGGCGCGAAATGGATTAATTCGATTGAGAGAAAGTTTGCAGGATACGTTGGAGTGATTATGATGACACCACAAAATAAATATCCCCATGAATGGGAAGAACTATTAGCAGGATATGTATTGGGAGATCTCGATCCTGAAGAAGTAATTGAGATGCACAAAATTATTTTGGAACATCCAGAAATAATCGCAAAAATTGATCACTTTCAAGAAACTTTAGCCATGCTGCCTCTGGGCTTGAGTGAAACCTATCCAGCCAAAAATCTACGCGATCGCATTGCGACACAGGCTATCCCAATCACCGTCGAGAATCTGTTAACAGATCCGCTAGATCCGTCGGTAGATCCCTTAATAGCCCCTGTGAACCAGCCTAAACCTCGTCGCCGCAATCTCTGGAAATTAGCCACGATTTGTTTAGGTAGCATGAGTGCGATCGCAATTATTGCGATCGGTTTTGACAATTACCAAATGCGCCAACAAATCGCCACCAATCAAAGCGAATTACAAAAACATCGCGAAACTATTGCGATGCTGCAAGGTTCTGACAATCGGATGATTTCGCTCAAAGGCATGGGCGCAATTCCTGCGGCTTCGGGAAGTGTGATGATTGCACCCAATGAAAAAACCGCGATGATCAGTATTCAGAATCTGAGGCAAATTTCTCAAGAAAATAGTTATCGGCTTTGGGCAATCGTCGATGGCAAAAAGGTCGATTGCGCTCAGTTTCGTCCTGATGACCAAGGCAAGGTTTTTGTGAAAGTGCCATTAGGGAATGCTCTTAAGCAAACTACAACCTTGATCATCACGATTGAGCCAAACAAAGATATGCCTGAACCCACAGGTGAAATGGTCATGAAAGGCGAAGTGTAATTTTTTTGTGGCGTGGCGAAGCCACGCCACAAAAAGTTAGTTCATCCAATTTGCAAACTCATCCGTATATCAAGTAAGTAAATCTCGAAAGGATTACTCTACATCAATTTCTTGGAAAGAGAGCTTACAACGATGAACTATAGATTTCTTGGACTTATTGCTGGTTTGGCTTTGACTGCGGGAATTGTTTCATGTTCTGCTACCACCACACCCCAAGTATCTCCCGCAACTCAATCCACTCCGTCTGCAAAACCTGCTGATGCGATGAAAGGCGATGCGATGAAGGATAAAACTGGCGACGCAATGAAGAATGATGCAAAGCCTGCTGACGCGATGAAGAATGACGCGATGAAAGGCGATGCGATGAAAGATGGCAAACCTGCTGACGCGATGAAGAATGATGCCATGAAAGATAAAACTGGCGACGCGATGAAGAGTGACGCGATGAAAGGCGATGCGATGAAGGATGGTAAGCCTGCTGATGCACCCAAGCCATAGCCTTTAGCGTTTTGCAAATGAGTACTTATTCATTTGCAAAACAAATGCAGGACATACAACGATCACAGTAAGGGTTTGAAGTTTATATTTAGCCTATTGCAAAATATAAACCGCTCATGAATTGTCTCTAGGATCAGTTATTGGCATATCTATCAAATTTATGACTACAAAAAATTTAAGTTTGGCTACTGTGGCAGTTTTGATATTGGGATGCGTTTCTATCCTAACAAATAGCCCGAAAACTTCTCAAGCAGAAACAATTCCCACAATAGTTGCTTCTGCTCCTACAGAAACCAATCTAAAAACCAGTCCCAAATCGAGATTTGGGAGTTTTATAGACGGTGAGCATACCACCAAAGGTAAGGCTAGTATTGTCCTAGAAAATGGAACCTATTTCATTGAGCTTGACCAAACTTTTCAGACATCAGAAAATGGTCCAGATCTGTTCGTGATTTTGCATCGATCGCAAAATATCCAGAATATATCCAAGCCACCAGCTTATGCGATCGCAGAGGGTGATTATGCATTAATTGCTCCTCTCAAAAGTTTCAATGGCAAGCAGCGCTACGAGATCCCCAAGAATATTCAACCAGATAGCTTTAAGTCAGTAGCTATTTGGTGTCGTGAGTTTAACGCTACTTTTGGTTTTGCGCCTTTGTCTGGAGTCTAAAAATAGTTGAATTTGGAGATCATATTGTGAATGTCAGATTGCTGCGTCGTCGTCGGTTTCTAACTTACTTGGGCTTAGGAGCTTTAGGAATGGGGAGTACTGCATGTGCTGCTCAAATTGGCTCTTCAAGCCCATCTACACCGATCGCAAAAACACCTGTAGAATCAACTCCTGCGTCTGATGCTACCGAAAAACCTAAAGCAAGTAGCCAAAAATTGCCAGAGTTCCAAGGCATTTCTCAATGGTTAAATTCTAATCCATTGACTATTCAGGAACTAACGGGAAATGTCCTCTTAATTCAGTTCTGGACTTTTAGCTGCATCAATTGGCAGCGTACATTACCCTATGTCACGAAGTGGCACGATCACTATGCAGCTAAAGGATTAAAAATTATTGGCGTGCATAGCCCAGAGTTTGCCTTTGAGCGCGAGACAAACAATATCAAAGATGCCATCCAAAAACACGGTATCCTTTATCCAGTTCCGATTGACAACGAGTTTCAAACTTGGAAAGCCTATGGAAATGAATATTGGCCGCATCTTTATTTAGCCGATCGCCAAGGAAATCTCGTCTATGACCACATTGGCGAAGGAGCTTACGATCGCACCGAGCAAACCATCAAGCAATTATTGGGCTAGGACTTAAGCGCATGTCGCTCTCATTTTCGCCATTATCAATTACAACAACGCGATCAAAATCATGAGTAAGAAACCTGCCCCCACCCCCCAACAAGCGATCATAGCCAAGTCGTTCCATTCTTTTAATTTGGTCGCGCTGATTTTGATGACGGCTAGTGGTTTGCAAATTTATAATGCCAATCCAGTCTTTGGTGGGCGTGCGGGTTGGCGATTTCCTAAAGAATTACTTTTAGGCGGGTGGCTGGGTGCTGGTCGAAATTGGCATTTCGCCTCAATGTGGCTATTCTCGATGAGCCTACTGATCTATGGACTCTACATTTTTATTACCCGCCGATGGAAGCATCGATTTGCTTCTGACAAAGATATTCAGGCGCTCCAAGCCAAAAGCCCTAAGCGCAAAACCTACGCTTGGCATCGCATTGCTTATACTGCGATCGTGCCAATTTTGCTGTTAGCAATTCTTTCTGGTTTATGCATGTACAAGCCCGTGCAGTTTGTATGGATTTCAGGCTTATTTGGCAACTGGCAAAATCTCCGTGTCGCGCATTTTCTGACGATTCCGATTGTGCTGATTTTTGCGATCGCGCATATCTTTTTATCCTTTCGAGTGGGTGGTTTAAAGATGATTCGCTCTATGTTCATTTAGAAAAGCTCTCAGCCCTAAGGTTATTAAAAATGCAATTTGACAAACATCTCCACCGTCGGTTTTCGCGTCGTCAGCTCATGCAATATGCGGGCTTGTCGAGCATGGGCTTAGTTTTAGGGAGTTGCTCTAGTGACTCCAGTAAATCCACTTCTATTTTTAAGCCGCTCAACCAGCAATCAGGAAATGTGAGAGCCTTATTTGAGCCGCTCAACCAAAGTATTGAAGAGTTGATCTTTCAAGCAAAAAATCCTGCACCAGAATATCCAATTAGTGCGATCGAGCCGAATGCTTTATTAATTAACTCTTTCGGTACTACACCTGTCATCAATTCCAATACATTTAAATTAATAATTGACGGTGCTGTGGAACGTCCTATGCAACTGAGCATGAAAGATATTCAAGCATTGCCACTAATCTCAATGGTGATTCGGCATGTATGTGTAGAAGGTTGGGCGGCAATCGTGCAGTGGGGAGGTGTGCGGCTATACGATCTCGCGAAGTTAGTTCAACCCAAAGCAGGAGCGCGTTATGTCTATTTTGAATCTGCTGACAATTATTATGAGAGTTGGGATATCGCTTCAGCTTTACATCCGCAAACTTTACTTGCCTATCAAAAAAATGGTCAAGATATTCCGATTGAGAATGGCGCACCTTTACGCTTGGCTTCTCCAATTAAGCTTGGATACAAGCAGTCAAAATGGGTAACTCGCGTTACCTTTACCAATGAACTTGTCCAACAACGTCGAGGTTATTGGGAAGATGAGGGTTATGAATGGTTTGCAGGGTTATAACTCCTGTTTTAGTTGTCGTAATTTCGTCTGGCTTTATTTGCTTCATTGCGTAATGCATCCAGACGCTTTTCGATCAATGTCCGCGATCGCCCTTTTGATACATCACTGAGCATGATTTTTAGCCCACTGCCTAGACTTTTATAGGCTGCTGGTAAAGGGTAGCCATTACGCACAGCTAGACGGATTGCGCCTTGGTCAGCCTCGATCAAGTTACGAATATCTTTCTTGCTAGTGCCTTTGCGCCATAGCTGAAAACCAGCCACGCCACAAATACCAAGGGCAAGTACAAATAGTAAACCGTTTTGCACCCAAAGTTCACCAACTGCACCACCTAGCCCGATCGCAAGTGCGGCGACTTCCCAGCCATCTTTCGGCACTGCGTCATTTTGGATACGGGCGACCTCGTGCCAGTACAGCAAATTGCGCTGATCTTCAGCCATACGCTCCCAGCGCACCATATCGATTAATATCACCACTTCATCGCCGCCAGCTTCCTCACAGGCGATTAGGGGCGGACGGACACCATCAGCATTAAGCACTTTTACCCACGCCTGTAACTCTGGCGGCAGCAGGTCTTGCAGACGGCGGATCTCAGTTCTAGCAAAGGTATTTCGGAGGGAGGAAGAAGTTGGAGATGGCATGAATCTTCAGCAAAGTTCAGGGTTTTTGGGGACTTATCACTAAATCTAGATTTTAGTACAAGTTTTAAGTACTTGCACTTTTGATTAAATTATACGCCTAAAAAGAAAGCCTAAAAGCCCAAAAAGACAAATCGCCCGCGTAGTGGGCGATTTGTCTCTTTGGGCTTTTGTTTTAAGGCGATGCGCGTTTAGGCGATCGCTTTGATCTCCTTAATATATTCGTTTTCACTAATCTTTCCTGATTGAAATTTCTCTTGCAAAGCTGCGATCGCAGGTGCTAGTTCTTTGTGCTTCTCGGTAATTGCCTTTTGCAGATCTTGAAAAGTGCGTTTGCCTTCAGACTTGGCGTTAGAAAACAGCTCGGTTAGCGTCATCAGATGGCTGACTGTCGCAAATCCAGGGGTGGGCATTGCGCCACCCACAGCGTGCATAATTGCAAATAGGCGCACATTGGCATTAACCGCTAGTTCGCGCTTGGCAGGATCGGCGATCGCTTCCATTTGTTCTGAAATCGACATGTTTTGAGCCGCTGTAAAGTCGGCGCTACGGATGTCCGCCCGACTAAAGTTAGCTCCCGTCAAGTCTTGCCCTTTAAAAGAACGTCCGCGCAAATATTCGCCTGCAAAGTTTTGTAGCATATCAGTCCCAGTCAAAAGCTACTTAGCTACCATCATCACTTAAAATGGTCTTGATACAAAGATCGCAAATAATCGTCAGCAACCCCGCTCTAAAGAGACGGGGCTTCGAGCCTAAAGCTTGGAGCCATGCTGACCAGCCTCAGTCTTAACTGACTACGTTATTTAGGTCACGACACCTCGGAATGCGTGCTAGTTCCCCGCTCTGT
>JAYUSC010000178.1:0-4601 GCA_043755885.1 Pseudanabaena sp.
GATTATTTTTTTTCTTGGGATTCCCTTAATTATGCCGAGGTACTTATTAGATAAGTATCATAGAGGGCGGCGCGAAGCACCACCCTTTATAAGCTTAGCTTGCTAGATCAAACTCTTTTTCAGGAACAGCCTGAAGTTTTTGCAGACGTTCTTCTTCTACCCAATAAGCAGCTAGTTGCACTTCAATCTCGTTCCGCACGATGTCGCGGTACTCCATGAAGTGTTCATTGTGAGCGCAGACGGTTAGGTATTGTTCCCAAACCGCAGGGTTTTTCTTGATCATGCTAAATAAATGATGCCAGAACTTCCAACGAGTATTGCGTTTAAACCCTTGTCTCCAGACCACGATCGCAAGAGCCTTGAGATCAACCCAGCTAGGGGACTGAGCTGGTGGCTTGACTCTAGGTGCGCCCATCTTTAGGTAGTAGCTGTAAACACGATCAAGATAGGCATTCGGCTCGTATAAAGCGCAGAAGGCTTCAACATATTCACGCGCGATCTCTTCGATGGGGCGAGTCGGCACAAAATTTAACAGCGTGGTCTGATTGATATTGCCATTGCCACTTCGCAAGCGTCCTTCTTTTTCGAGACGATGTGAGAGTGCGGTATGCGGCAGTGCTTGCAACATCGCAAAGGTTGTCGCAGGAATGCCAGTCTGATTCACAAATTTGACAATGCGATCGCCTGCGCCAGATTTTTCGCCATCAAAGCCAATGATAAACCCAGCCATGACCCGCAGTCCTGTTCTCGTGATGGTTTCGACGGCTTCAAATAAAGAAGAGCGTGTATTCTGGAACTTTTGAGTGAGTTGCAAGCTTTCTTCGTCGGGAGTTTCAATGCCAACAAACACCGCATCAAAACGACATTCCATCATCAGATCCATCAGTTCTTGATCAGCGGCAAGATCTACAGATGCTTCGGTGATAAAACTAAATGGATATTGATGATTTAGCTGCCAAATTTTTAACTCTTGCAGCAACAACCTGACGTTACGTTTATTGCCAATGAAATTGTCATCAACCATAAATACGCTACGTCGCCAACCTAGCTCGTTGAGACGGTCAAGCTCGGCAAGTAGTTGGGCGGGAGTCTTGGTACGCGGCTTGCGTCCGTACAATACGATGATGTCGCAGAATTCGCATTGGAATGGGCATCCCCGCGAGAACTGGATCGACATCGAGTCATAAGCGTCCAATTCTAAAAGATCAAAACGTGGAACTGGCGTACCTGTAATATCTGGCTTCTCAGTAGTGCGGAATGTGCCACTGGTTTCGCCTTTTGCGATCGCATCGACAAACATCGGCAAAGTAATCTCGCCCTCATCCAAAATCAGGTAGTCAACACCAGCACCTTCAGGATCTTGGGGCATTGAGGTGGGATATGGTCCTCCGCAAGCAACTTTTTTGCCGCGTTGTTTGGCTTCTTTAATTAAAGATAAAAGATCATCTTTCTGGACGATCATCGCCGACAAGATCACTAAATCCGCCCATTGCCACTCCGCCTCTGTGATTGAGCGCACATTGCGATCGACTAGTTTGTAGTTCCATTCTTGGGGCAAGATTGCTGCAACTGTGATCAATCCTAGAGGCGGCAATAACACTTTGCGATTTACTAGCTCTAGGATTTTTTCGTAAGACCAAAATGTTTTTGGAAAAAGTGGGTACACCAGTAGAACGTTCATGCCTTTTTTGGGGAGAGGTGGACGGGAATTGCCCTCATCCCCCAGCCCCTTCTCCCTAAGGGAGAAGGGGAGCAAGAGTTTTTCTTGTCAGGGGCTGGGGTGAGGGTCTTTTGTCCCCCTCTCCCCTAGGGAGAGGGGCTAGGGGTAGGGTCTTTAGACAGCAGGAAAACCAGTACGGATATCTTCGATAATGCCGTCGCGGAGGACAAGTTCAACACGCATTTGGGCAATCAAGTTGTCGCCTTTACCTGCGGGGAAGTAGCTGTCAAGCTGTCCTTGGGAAACTTCTTGCTCTAGTTCCAGATTTTGAACTTGGGTCAATTGGGTCAACAATTGATTTTTTTGTTCTAATAATTCAGCTTTGACCCGATTCATTTCGGCGCGAATGCTTTCGATCGCATTGGAGACTTCGGCAGAAAATGGCTTGATGCTTTGGCGTTCAATTTCGTTAATTTGACGTGAGCCTTGACCATCAACTTGCTGCACCTGAGCATCAAGTTGAGCAATTTGTTGTTGCAGTTGTTGCTGCATTTCCTCTTTCCAGCGTTGCGTCACAATTACTTGGATATTGGCGGTACGACGCAATAAAAGCTGATTAGAAAAATCCATCGAATTCACACTTATCTCCAAATTTGTTAGGTTTGCTAAAGAATACCCAACGCGAAGGGTTGGTTATTCTTTATGTTGTAAACATTTTGACAATAATATCTTGATAACGCTCAAATACGATGTTACGTCGGATCTTGAATGTTTGCGTCAGTAGCCCATTGTCAATGCTAAAGGGCTCTGGCAAGAACTCGAAAACACCGATCCGATCGTTAATGCTATAGCCTGGACGGTTTTGGACTTCGCGGTTAAGTTCTTCGCGATAGAGGTTGCGAATTTTGGGATTATTTAACGTGGGTAAAATATCTGCCAAATTAGAATCAGTAGGAACTAAACCTGAGGCTTCTAGAGCGGAGAGATTAGGCACAATCAAAACACCTAACTGCTTTTGGTCTTGCCCCACTAGTACTACCTGATCGATATAGGCACTACGAATACAAGCATCTTCGATCGGCTGTGGTTCGATATTCTCGCCATTGGTTAAAACGATCGTATCCTTAGCGCGACCTGTAATTACCAAGTCAGCCCATTTACTGACATAGCCCAAATCCCCTGTATCAAACCAGCCCTGCGGATCGATCGCTTTGGCTGTGGCTTCAGGATTTTTATAATATCCCTGCATCACTTGGGGTCCGCGAATTAAAACTAGCCCCTGCTGACCGATGGGCACATCGACTCTGGTAGACAGATCGACAATGCGAGTTTCGGTGTTGAGTACAGGCTGCCCGTCGCCACCGCGAATATTGCGATTTGGACAACGCACATGGGTAATTGGTGCGGTTTCGGTCAAGCCATAGCCGCCCAAAATTTCGATGCCCACAATTTCATAAAAGTCTTCAAGGTGTTCGGCGATCGAGCCGCCGCCACTGACAACATATTTGAGTTGTCCGCCAGTTGCTTCGCGCACTTTTTGATAAACCAATTTATCGCCAAGTTTGTGAAGACCCCACAGCGCTATAACTGAGGGCAATGCGACTAATTTATCAAATAAAGAAGGATAAAGATTTTCGACATTTAACCCTTGGAAAATCCGCGTAGCAACTATGTATTTGTGGCTAACTTTGAAAAAGAAATTGACTAAACGCTGTTTGTTCGCAGGCTGATCGCGAAAATTTTTCTGTACTCCTTCATAGATCGATTCCCACAGACGCGGCACAGCAACCATGTAATGTGGTTTCTGCTCCTTGAGATCTTTTTTGATCATGCGGAGATTGGTGTAAATCTCGGTGCAACCTTGTGAAAAAGCGAAATACTCAAAGGTACGTTCGTAGGAATGCCATGTGGGTAAAATATTTAATACTTTTTCGTTAACATTCAGTTTTAATACTGATTGGGCGGCTTCAACTTCAAACAAGAAATTACCGTGAGTGAGCATTACACCTTTAGGCTTGGCAGTTGTGCCTGAGGTATAGATCAGTGTGGCAAGAGTACCGCGCTGAATTGCTGGATTGCCTAAATCTTTGCTGAACCCTTTTGCTAGCAACTGCTGGAAGTTATAAGCGCCTTCTGGCGGCGTTTCGTCTGAGAGCAAAATAATTTGCTTGACGGGTAATGTGTGTAGTTCGGGTTCGAGTTTTTTGAGGGTGACCAGATTTTCAACGACGATCGCAACGCTATCACTATGCTCGATGATGTATAGCAATTCGCTGCGTTCAGCCTGAGAGCTACGGGTGGCATTAGCTGCGCCGATCGCTAAAATCCCTTGGTCAGCAATTAACCAACGCGGTGAGTTATCGGCAATTAGGGCAACTTTTTCGCCAAACTGGATGCCCAGCGATCGCAACCCAGCTCCAAAGGCATTAATTTGCTCAAAAGTATCTCTGTAAGAAATTCTGACAGGCGGATTCGCATGGGGATCGTAAAGGGCGATCGCATCGGGATAAGTTTCTGCGCCATGCTGCCAGAGTTGCCAAAGGCTAGAGGCTTGCGAAGGAGGAAAGGTTGTACCCATAAAAAAAGCTCTCACTAATGTCTAAATATTATTCTGGCAGCAAGAGATTCATCATCTGCGTTCTGCGTAACATTAGCTAATCAGCCTTTGATAAATGCGATCGCATGTTGCCAAATCACGATCTTATGTCCAGATGCATCCATGCAAAGGCATTGATCATCCAGCCAAATAATCCTGCCGCGCAATTCATCGCCTGTCATTAGTTTGACTTGGACTTCGTTTTTGTCGCGAATAATCGCATGAATGCGGCGAATACTTGGCAGAGCCGTATTGAGTCCGATTTTGGTTGCTGTTGGTGCGCTCATCGTCTTACCTGTGGCAGTTTTACGAATACTATCATTTTGAAGCCAATTTTGGATTTTT
>JAYUSC010000179.1:0-4594 GCA_043755885.1 Pseudanabaena sp.
TGGGTTTTATATTTAATTGCGCCTAGCTACTTAAGTAGTTTAGCGTATTGAAACGTAGGAAGGGGTAGCGATCGCGTAACCCATAATTTTTGCTCAATCGATGCGTTAGGTTGCCCTATCATCTCGGCAACATTGAAAATAATTTCATAATGATAATCTCCAGCAAAAACAATATGTTTCGCCAGTTTGCCGACAATAATCGCGGAGCAATTATTATTCGTGATTTTAGCACTGGGAAGGTGATGTATGTAAGTCCTCGATATGCTGATATTTGGGGACATTCAAGTGAGTGTTTATATCGAAATCCTGAGATTTGGATGCAGTCAATCCATCCTGAAGATATTGATAGAGTTGTTCAACTTTATCAATTAACAGTTAGTAGTGGATTCTTTAGTGAAGAATATCGAATTGTTCGTCCTGATGGCGATACTCGATGGATATGGGGGCAATGCTTTTCCTTAAAAGCTGCTAATGGAAAAATTGAGCGAATGGCTACTATTGCTGAAGATATTAGCGATCGCAAGATTGCAGAAATAGCCTTAAGGGAAAGTGAACAAAGGTTGAAAGCCAGCGAATCGCTCTTAAGTGCCATGTTTGAACGCTCAGTTGTAGGTATGGCAATTACGGATGCTGATGGTAAATTTGTGAGGACTAACTCTTTTTATCAACAAATGGTTGGGTATTCTGAAAATGAATTACAATTAATGCGATTTACCGACAATATGCTGCCCGAAGATATCGAGGATAATTTACGACTGCGTACTCAAGTCTTGTCTGGTGAAAGTGAAAGCTATCAAATGGAAAAACGGCTTTTGCATCGAGATGGGAAAATGCTTTGGGTCCGAACAACTAGTTCTAAAATATGGGGTGAAGTTGGTCAATCGCCACTTTTTGTTGGAGTTGTCGAAGATATTAGCGATCGCAAACAAGCCGAAGTATCTTTAGCTTGTGCAGAGATAGAACGACAAGACGCAATCGATGATCTCTATCAACTCAATCAACAATTGGAGTCAAGAGTTGCGGAGCGGACGCAGGAGCTTCAATATACCAATCAGCAATTGAGTGAGGTTAATAGCGAGCTAGCTAGGGCGACAAAACTTAAGGATGAATTTCTTGCCAACATGAGCCATGAACTGCGGACTCCGCTTAATGCTGTGTTGGGAATGTCTGAAGGTTTGATGACAGGAGTATTTGGCGATTTAAACGAGCGACAGATGCGATCGCTATCTCTTATCGAAACTAGTGGTCGGCATTTGTTAGAAGTGATTAATGACATTTTGGATGTAGCCAAAATTGGCGCTGGTAAATTAGATCTAGAGCGTAGTTCTGTAGCGATCGGATATCTCTGCAAATCGAGTCTAAACCTTGTCAAGCAAATCGCTAATCAAAAAAATATTCAACTCAAGTTGTCTATCAATCACAGTATCAAAATGATCACAGTCGATGAGCGGCGGATGAGACAGTCTTTAATTAACTTACTCAGCAACGCAATTAAATTTACGCCTAAAGGGGGGGAAGTTTGCTTAGAAGTTAAGCTTCAAACAACAGAAACAACTGAACTAACTGCCGAATATCCCTATGCGATAGTCTTCTCAGTCATTGATACGGGTATCGGCATTTCTCCAGAAAATATTAGTAATTTATTTCAAGCTTTTGTCCAGATTGACAGCAGCTTAAATCGACAATATGCAGGCACAGGTTTAGGACTGACGCTAGTTAAGCAGATTGCGGAAATGCATGGCGGCTGTGTGAGTGTCACCAGTCAAGTTGGTAAAGGAAGTTGTTTCTCGATAGTTCTGCCCTACCTACTAAATGGCGGCGGGTAGCGCCGCCACTTAGGGGCTTATGTGGATCATTTTTCCCTTACAAACTATTGCCAAGTTTGGCGAAAAGCCTTGACAACTTGATCCATGCCAACCGATCGCGAAGCTTTGAAAAGAATGCGATCGCCACTTTTAACTTTTTCTAAAAGCGTCTGTGTAATCGCGTCATAGGACTGACATGCGATCGCATATTTCAATGAGCCATTAGCTCCTGCCAAAATTGCATCGGCTTCACCATCGGTCAAGATAATCGCGCCTTCAATTCCTAACTTACTGATCTCTTCACCAACTTGACGATGTAATTGAGTAGACATCTCTCCCAATTCCTTCATCGTTCCCAAAACTGCCCAATGTCGCTTGGCTGGCATATCAGCAAGTTGACGCAGAGCCGCCAGCATCCCCTCAGGAGAAGCATTATAGGTCTCATCTAGAATGATCACATCTTGAGATAACTCATATACCTGCGCTCTACCAAATGGAAGATCGAGTTTCCCAATACCTTGAGTTATCCGACCCCAATCGAGATCTAAAGCCCTGAGAACGGCTAAACCTGCCAAAAAATTTAAAGCATTATGGCGACCTGGTAAGGGCAATTCCCAAGTTAAACCTTCGACATGTAACTGAGTATCAATTAGTTCCCCATTGACATCACCAATTCCTAAACCATAAGTGATCGTTTTACCTTGCCAGACTTTGCTAGCCATCTCTAGTAAAAGCGGATTATTAGCATTGAGAACTGCTGTACCATTAGGTGCGGTCTCGGCTAAAAGTTCACATTTAGCTTGGGCGATCGCTTCTCGCGAACCTAAGCGACCAATATGTGCGGTTCCCACATTCGTAATGACGCTCACCGTCGGCAAAGCGGTTTTGGCAAGGCGCTCGATTTCACCTAGACCACGCATCCCCATTTCGACCACGACAAAACGATCCCGCTCAGGGTCAATCGATAGCAAAGTTTGGGCTACACCAATATCATTATTATGGTTAGCCGGACTCTTGTGAACTAGCTGATCGGGAGCGACATAGCAAGCTAACATGCTCGCAATAATTTCTTTAGTGGTGGTTTTGCCCACGGAGCCAGTAATCGATACCACGGGTTGCAAAAACTGCGATCGCCACCAGCGGGCTAAATCTTGATAGGCGGTGATGATATCGTCAACGGCTAAGACGGGTAAGCCTAATGCGTCTTCTGAGCTAGCCCATTCACGGCTGACGATTGCAGCAACTGCACCTTGGGCGATCGCTTTTGCCACAAACCGATGACCATCAAAGTTTTCGCCAGTTAAAGCCACAAATAACTCACCAGCTTTTAGTTTGCGGCTATCGGAAATAACGCCCCTTATCTCGATGTTTTTTTGAGCGTTTTCGTCAATATTGGCAACCGTTGCCGATGTAATGGCGATCGCTTGGCTAATCGTACAAATACAGGTCATGCTTAATTTTTTCTGTTCGTAGCTGTTCTGCGCTTCGGATGACAAACTTAAATTTGGTAAAAAGTCACTTTCGCGACTCTTGTATCAAGCTTATAGGTTTCATATTCTAAGCTTCATTATTATCGGGCTTCGGGCAGCACATCATCACCAAACATTTCATTCAAGATGGCGAGATATGGCTCAAACTGATGAACATGTTCTTCGCCAAGATGATCATGCATTTCTTGAGACAGCAACCTTAACAAAGTACGCACTAGCGCCCAACTAACTTTTAAAGGTGGATAGAGCATGATACAGAGGGGGAAAAGCTCTTGCTGAATTGAATCAACGCTCCTTTCTAGCACACATAGACAAAGGTAAACTTGAAACATCTCAATGTCGCGCAAGCTGGAAATGCGAATTTGAGGCGAACTCAGTACACCGCTGTAGCACTGATAGTCAGAATGCATGATGAGAGTTTTTTGAGAAACCTTCCTTGCGATTTCACTGGTTAATGTCAGTAGACGACGCACAGCAACCAATGAAATATCCTCATATTCTAGATTCCCCGCCGCCTCATAACATCTTTGCAATGGCATGTAGAAATGATCGTTAATAACTTTGAAGTAGGAGTTGACCATCAATTTTTCGATCGATGGTAGCGACTCGATCAGCAACTGTCCACTGTAATGAAATTGCATACTCACAAAGCCGAGCGCTCTGGGATCAACCGATGTGTATTTCTTGCGAATCTTGCCGACGCTTTGTGCGATCGCAACTGACAACTGTCCAATTGTCGGCATTTGCGTGTAGCTTGAAAGGCTTAGATGTTGTCCATCGGTATTCAAATCTATATCTACAAGACGAGTATCAGCGTTCTCTGTATATACCTTGAGAGCTTGTTGCAATAAAAATCGCGAATCTGTGGCTATTTGCCAAGGATCGATTAAGTCTTCAGAAATCCCATGAATTTGTAATTGTCCGATCAATAAATTTTCAGTCTTAGTCCAAGCCTGAGCACTGGAAAACCGCAGAGATTGTAGTAACTTGGCCGCAGTAGCTGTACGTCTCCCCGATGATAAAATTTCCTGTAAATTATTAGACTGAATACTCTGCTTGGGGGCATCCGCTTGCAGATTTTGGATATATTTTTTTGCCCAAATGTTTGCTAAGGTCGGAACGGGTTCATTAGTAACAGTTTGCAGATCTTCTGACAGATTGTCTACAAAGGTATGTCTAACCATTTGGACTCCGAAACTAAAAAGTTTTGTTAAATTAGTTACATTATATTTTGTGTGACCAAAATAGTTAAGGTTTGGTTAAAAATACTTATTTACAAACCCAAATTTGTCAAGTTGC
>JAYUSC010000180.1:0-1990 GCA_043755885.1 Pseudanabaena sp.
CGCCCCTGTGGGGCGCGACCTTATTGGTTCGGGTAATTACATAACTGGCGACAGCTAGAATTTGCGATTGGCAACAATAGCTGATGCTGATCCCTTGACTTGGTCTGTATAATCTCAAGTACAAAGATCGGGCATGGCTCAACTATGCTTAGATTTTTTAGAATATTCATGCGATCGCCCATGCTAAAACTGCCAACAAAACCAAATCCAACATCAATCAAATCAAGCCCCACTCAAACTTCTGACGAAAATACCAGCAAGGGTCAAAAGTCGGTCATCGTTAAATTAGAAAATGTTCGCAAGACATATACTAACGGTGCTGTTGGTTTACGTGATGTGAATATTGAGGTTTATAAAGGTGACTTTAAATTTATTACAGGGCATTCGGGATCGGGGAAATCCACATTATTGAAGTTACTTTATGGTGCGGAACAGGCTACAGATGGCGACGTAATTGTGAATGGGTTTAACCTCAATGGTTTAAAGGGTAATAAGCTGGCGATGCTGCGCCGCAAAATTGGCATTGTATTTCAAGATTACAAACTTGTGCCGCGTCGTACTGTTTCGGAGAATGTTGCCTTTGTGCTGATGGCGCAGGGCTATACCTATAAAGAAATTCAGCGTCGTGTCCAGCCTGCTCTGAAGATGGTGGGTTTAATGCATAAGGCGGATTGTTTTCCTGAGCAGCTATCTGGCGGAGAGCAGCAACGAACCAGTATTGCAAGGGCGATCGTGAATACACCGCCACTGGTACTTGCCGATGAGCCAACTGGCAATCTTGATCCTGACAATGCTTGGCAAGTAATTAAAATTTTGAAAAAGCTAAATTCGTTTGGGGTAACGGTGCTTTTGACTACTCATGATGAGCAGTTAGTCAGAGCCGCTAATCATCCTGTTTTGCATTTGCAAAATGGTTACATCGTCTAGTAGTCTGTGAATCACAATTTGAGTTTTAGTTTGCGGTGTGGGCGTAGCCCACACCGCAAACTTTGAAAGTTATGGTACAAAACGTCGTTCGCTTCTTTACTAAAATCGACTATCTGCTGCGTGAGACTTTTTTAGGGCTACGGCGTGGCGGCTGGATGAATTGGGCTGCCATTAGTACTGTGGCGGTGCTGTTGTTTTTGTTTGGAGCAAGCCTACAAATTTCTTGGCAATTAGAAAATGTACTGGGGCAGCTTGGTAGCCAGTTAGAAATCTCTGTCTACTTGGACGAAAATGTCGTTGGTGAGTCGATGCAGCCGCGCTTGCTATTGGTGGATGGTGTTGCGGCGGCGAAGCTAATTCCTAAAGAAGATGCTTGGCAAAATTTGATGAAGGATCTGGGTAAAAATGATCTTAACCAAGCAACGCAGCAGCTTGGGGGCAATCCTTTGGTGGATGAGTTTAAGGTGAGGGCGGTGTCTAGCGATCGCGTGCCTGATATTGCTAAACGTATTTCTGGCTTAAAGGGTGTTAATGAGGTTTGGTATACCAATGAAGTTGTGGAGCGGATTGGGCAATTGCGTCGCGCTGTGAGTAATAGCAGTGTGGCGATCGTGGCGATTTTTACGGTAATTGCGATCGCAGTGATTACGACGACCATTCGTTTGATCGTGTTGGCGCGACGGCGCGAAATCGAGGTAATGCAATTGGTCGGGGCAACGGCGGTATGGATTTATTTTCCGTTTGTCTTACAGGGTGTATTTTTTGGGATTACAGGTGCTGGGACTGCTTATTTAATGCTGATGTTCAGCACGAATCTTTTAGGCGGTGCGATCGTCAATCAACCAGAATTAATTAAGTCGTTAACTTTAGGATTAACTACTGATTTACGAGTACAGCTTTTGTTGCCTGCGGTGTTAGTCAGTTTTGGCTCAGTGATTGGGGTATTGGGTAGCTTATTAGCAGTAAGGCGATTTTCTTTTAATACATAAAATCCAAAGTAGAGGCAACGCATAGCGTTGCCTCTACTTTGCGAGCAGTTTTTTGTGCCGCGGCTTCGCCGCGG
>JAYUSC010000181.1:0-1990 GCA_043755885.1 Pseudanabaena sp.
ATATTTATGAAAAGGCGGCGTGATGTATTCAACATTGCGGCTGTCTGGTTCACGCACAAATCCGTTGAGATTAGCCACAATGCGATCGCTAAAGCCCACCACATCCCCCGTCGGTGTAGAGGTGTAGATTTCTACTTCAAAGCCTTTTGATAAAAGCACGGGAGGTTTCCTTTTGCTATAGTCACTATTACTAGCCTACCGTGCAATGCGATCGCTTTATAGATGCCTTAGGAAATACAAACTAACTCTTCATGCGTTCTTTCATCTTTTTTGCCGCCAATGCGTAGCCACCATCAGCTCCATCTACAAAATGGACTTGACGACCATCGCGCTCAAAGACTAAGCAAGTCATCAGAGCGCGATCGGATATATGAAAGCCATATACTAAGTAACCTTCTTGAAATTTCTTTTCTAAATAATCAATTATTTTTTGGCGCTGTTGAGTTGTTCCAGAAATAACCATTCGCAGAACATCATCAAATTTTTTAAAGTCGGTGGACTCTGAAACAACTTGTTTATAATCGCCCCAATTAAACGCTCCAGTTTTGATATTTAATGCCATCAGAACATCACCTAACAAATTAATCAGGCGTATTTTCCATAAATATAAAATTTGTTTCACCCAATTCTTAGAAGCCGTAAAGACTCTGGTTTCAGATGATAAGTTCTTTTCCTCAAAGGCAAGCTGTAAATTTGTAGAGACTACAGGATGGCATTCTGTCCCTTTTCCATAAATACGATCAATTTGGTTAATTACCTCTCGATAGAGATTATCAACTTGGCTTTGACTTGGAGCTGTTACAAATACGATCAAACTAAGGATCTCTTCGTGGCGGGTGGGGATATCTTGCCATCGACATTCTAAGCCAGAAAAATCTGCGATCGCCTGTAAGTTTTGAGGCTTTGGACTGTAGAGGTCAGTCGTGGCTTGATCTTTAATTAAGTTTGTCGCATAACTAATTCCACCACCTCTAAGGATGGCTTGGTCGTAGTTCTCTGAAATTCGCAGTTTAGCTATTTTAACTTCATAGTTTGAAGTGATTGCTGCGATCGGAACTATGCCTGTGCGTAACACCAAATCAAACTCGTCTGCTGCTAATTTTTGTACAGCTAGCAGGGCCATTTCTGCTTCTTGGATGAATCTTGGTGGAATGAGAATCGATGCACCATCGCCCCCAAATACAAATGGAATTTCTAGATCTCCAACTATATTCAAAATCACAATAATTGAACAAGCACCCAAAAGATTAATATCTTTATATCTGCCCAATTCGATCGCCTTAGTCGAATCGACAATATCGGTGATGATTACTGCCCAGTCACTGGGAACTGCGTAAAAATTCTCACTATGGGTAATATCAGCAAAATTCTTAAGTACAGGTAAATCGGCATAAAAATTTTCAGTAGTCATGGTTCTTCGTTGATACTCTTGAATATTCATGCCTATAAACCTGAATGCAAGCAAACTTATAACTATTTTATCAATAAAAAACAGACAGGCATAACCGCCAACTGGCGCTCATACCTGTCTGTTTCATGTAAAAAGCCAAAAGAGATTTACAGCGTAAATCTCTTTTGGCTTTTTTTGGTTTTATTCCCATTCAATCGTGCCAGGGGGCTTAGATGTGATATCTAGCACCACGCGATTGACACCTTCTACTTCATTGACAATCCGATTGGAAATCGTTTCCAATAGATCATATGGAACTCTTGCCCAATCCGCAGTCATACCGTCCTCACTAGTGACAAGGCGCAAAACTATAGGATGAGAATAAGTGCGCTTATCACCCATCACGCCGACGCTGCGAACTGTAGGCAATAGTACTGCAAACGCTTGCCAGAGATTATTGTATTGACCCGCACGATTAATTTCTTGGCGCACAATCAAATCAGCATCGCGCAACGTATTTAAGCGATCGCTAGTAATGTCACCGATAATCCTAATTGCCAAACCCGGCCCGGGGAAAGGCTGGCGCTTCACAATTTCTTC
>JAYUSC010000182.1:0-4585 GCA_043755885.1 Pseudanabaena sp.
CATAGATTTAATTGTCAAGGTTCAGCTTTTTTGTACCGCTAGGTACTGGGTTTTTTATGTGGTTGATTACCCTTGCCACGAAATATAATATAACATAGATAAGGCGGTTGAAACCGCCGTTAGCTTACATCTCAGCGCTAAAGAGCTGAGCTTTTCGCTTATCGTGTTATTTCTTGTAAATTTTTGTCCGTTGGTTAAAGAGGATTTCCTGTATGCGTTGCAAACCTAGTCTCTTCAGCGCGATCGCTACAAGTATCACGGTTTTAGCGATCGCACCACCGATGTTTGCGCGTCCTTTCCTGTCACCGACGCAGACGCAAACATGGAAAATCAGCCAATTACCACAGACAGCCTCACTGATTTATGTTGCCCCGCGTGCTAACCCTAACGGTGATGGTTCGCCAAACAACCCTTATCCATCGATCGCAGCAGCGCTGGCGACTAAACCTGTGGCAGGAACAGTAATCCAACTACAGGAAGGACTCTACAGGGCTGAGACAGGCGAGTCTTTTCCGATCAAACTTCCCGTCGGTGTGACTCTACGCGGCGCACCGACAGTTAGAGGATTAAATACGGTGATTCGGGGCGGCGGCAAATTTGTTAGTACTAGTTTTGCTAGCCAAAATATTACGATGCTTGCCGACAATGATGCGCGGATTGAAGGCGTTACCGTTACTAATTCCAATAGCAGAGGTACAGCGGTTTGGGTTGAGTCGGGTAAGCGCGTAGCGATCGCCAATAATACTTTTATCAATAGCGATCGCGAAGGGGTATTTTTGACAGGGACTGCCGATGCGATCGTTAGTGAAAATGTCTTTAAGAAAAATGGCGCAAATGGTCTCTCGGCGGTAGGAAGTAGCACGGGCGAGATTCGTAATAATACTTTTGAAAGTACAGGATTTGGACTTGCGATCGGGCAGAAATCACGAGTGAATGTGAGCAATAATAATATCCTCAATAACAACGATGGAATTGTAATTTCCAATCTGTCAGCTCCGACTTTACGAAATAATTTGATTTCTGACAATAAACGCGATGGAATTGTGATTCTTAAAGATCGTAAAGGCTATCCCACTCCTGACTTAGGGACTTCTGTAAATTCAGGGGGAAACATCTTCCGTAATAATCTTGGCAAAGATCTTAACAATAATTCTGGTGTTACCCAAGTTGCCGTTGGCAATCAACTTGATCCTAAAAAGATTGCAGGGGATATTGCCTTTGTCGGAGAATCTCCAACTGCTCCTGCACCGCAGATCACCAGCACTCCATTATTACCTGTGGCTACGACAACATTACCATCTGTTCCTGTCAGGGCAAGCAATGTAGATACTGTCGAAATTACGCGACCTCAACCTAGTTTTACTCCTCCCGTTAAGCCGCCAACTGCTCTAGCTCCATCTAGCAGCAGTATCTTCATTGAGCCATTACCCGATGTACCGCAGCCAGTCACACCAGTTAGACCGATTACCGCCTTTACTCCTCAAACTACTACTCCAGTGACTGCGCCTAAACCAGTGGCAACCGATACCGATCTGTCGCAAAGTCCTGATGAAGTTCTCATTGATCGCGATCCTATTCCCGTTGTACCACCGAAGCCCGTCACTCCACCGCGATCGATATTTGTCCCTAGCAATCCACCACCAACTACTACTCCAACTACGCCAACAACTTCTATTCCACCAACAATTACACCTCCACCAATCATCACGGCGCCACCATTCCAGTCAACCCCAATCCCTTACAATTCTAAAATTGCCGCCTTAGTGCCGCCACCAGCCAGAGATACGGCTCCCTATTTAGTCGTGATTCCATCTTCAGATACAGAAGCTCTCAATCGAGTCCGCAGCATTGTCCCTAGTGGCAAACTCATTCCTTCGCGATTTGGCAGTATTATTCTGGTGCAAGGCTACCCCGATCGCGATCGCGCTGAAGTCTTAAAAGCGATTGTGCGATCGGCAATTGGGCTAGATGCGCGTGTAATTCATCAAAATAGCCTCTAAAATAAAATAGTTCGCCTTGCGAACTATTTTACTCGCACAAGTCCCCCAATCACTATGCCAGAAACATTAGCCTCAAACTCATCCATGACTGAGCCGATGATTGTCGCCCAAGACGTGCATAAGTGGTATGGAAGCTTTCATGTGCTGAAGGGCGTGAACTTGACTGTAAATCGTGGCGAAGTGGTGGTAATTATGGGGCCATCTGGCTCAGGAAAATCCACGTTTGCGCGAACTTTTAATGCTTTAGAAGAATATCAACAGGGTAAAATCTTTGTCGATGGTATTGAGCTATCACCAGAGAATCATCGCAATATCGATGCGATCCGCCGCGAAGTGGGCATGGTATTTCAGCAGTTCAATCTTTTCCCGCATCTCACGGTTTTTCAAAATATTACTCTCGCACCTTCATGGGTTCGCAAATGGTCAAAGACTAAGGCTTCAGAAGTGGCGACGCAGTTACTGGAGCGCGTTGGCATTTCGCAACAGGCGCATAAGTATCCATTGCAGCTATCAGGTGGTCAGCAGCAACGAGTTGCGATCGCAAGAGCCTTGGCGATGCAACCCAAAATCATGCTCTTTGATGAACCGACTTCTTCTCTCGATCCTGAGATGGTGCGCGAAGTGTTGGATGTGATGCGATCGCTTGCTGATTCGGGAATGACAATGGTGGTGGTGACGCACGAGGTCGGCTTTGCTCGTGAGGTCGCCGATCGCATTGTATTTATGGATGGTGGTGTCATCGTCGAGGAGGCAACCCCTGAAGAGTTTTTCCAAAATCCTAAAGAAGAGCGCACTAAGAAGTTTTTGTCACAGATTTTATAGCGATCGCCTACATATTTCTCAAAAAGCGATCGCCCAACTATACATTAACGATGAAAAGCGCGATCGCAATTTGTTAGTTATTCGCAATTACAATGGCGCGACTAGTTTTTGACAGTTTGAGCCAAGATATTCTAATGCAGTCTGACAATCAGCTTGAATTTGGGCTTTGAGAGCATCGAGCGAATCAAATTTTTGCTCAGGTCGGATAAATTTGATTAAATTTACACTTAGTTCTTGATCGTAGAGATCGCCTTGCCAGTCAAATAAATGGACTTCAACCGATCGCAAATCGCCATTCACTGTTGGACGCAATCCGATATTCATTATGCCTAATATCTGTGGTTGTGATTGAGGTTGCGTGACTGCATCAGGATTATTAATAGTTGCTTGGACAGCATAAACTCCATCACGCGGCAAACACTTTTGGGTAGGCAGTTCTAAATTCGCAGTCGGGAAACCGATTGTGCGCCCTAATTGCTTGCCTTGCACAACTCGACCAACAAGGCTATAAGGACGACCAAGCAGCGAATTGGCTAAATCAATTTCGCCTTGAGCTAAAGCTGTGCGAATATTCGAGCTACTGATCCTTACGGGTGGCTGCTCTAGTGCATCGAAACTGATGGTTTGCTCTGGAATCACCGTCAGGCGATCGCCCCAAATATTTTGCAGATCAGTGACGTTGCCTTGACGTTTTCGTCCAAAGTGAAAATCGCAGCCGACACTGATTAATTGGACTTGGAGCGAGTCAATTAAAATTTTCTGAATAAATTCGGCGGCGGTTAGCTTGGCAAGATCGGCATCAAAAGGCAGCAAAACTAACTGCTCGACACCAAGAGACTTGAGCAAGGCTACTTTTTCATCAAATGGTGCAAGTAGCGATCGCGATTTTTGACTAAAAAATTCTTGGGGATGCGGCGAGAAAGAAACGACGGTGCTGGTTAAATTGCGATCGCGCAAAGATATCGGCAAAATTGGCGCAATCACACAACGATGTCCCACATGTACGCCATCAAAGTTGCCAAGGGCGATCGCAGTGGGACGAGAAATTTGGGTTGGGTCAAAAATTACTCTCACGCTTAATATTTTGACATAATAGAAACCAAAAAATAGTAGTCACGCAAACACGAAAGCATCTAGCTGATTTTGGTTAGCTGTGGTAGCATTTGATAAGTTCGCTCGATAATAATGGCAAAAGTCCTTGTACTAAACGCATCTTATGAGCCGCTGAACATCACAAATTGGCAGCGAGCTATTGTGTTGGTCATAAAAGGGAAGGCGGAACAAGTCGAGCATAATGGCAGGATGATTTATCCTGGAATGCCACTGCCCACAGTGATCCGAATGCTGCAATATATCAGCATTCCCTACAAAGAAATCCCTCTCACTCGTCGAAATATTCTCCATCGTGACTCCCATTCCTGTCAGTACTGTGGGCATACGGGCGATGACTTGACTCTAGATCATGTGATGCCGCGATCGCGTGGTGGTGTTGACAGTTGGGACAATATTATTACCGCTTGTGTCCGCTGCAATGTCAAAAAAGGCAATCGCACCCCGAAAGAAGCCTCAATGCCCTTGAAAAAGCAACCACGCCGTCCCCATAGTGGGTTGCATTTTGAAGTGACAAAATATTTGCGATCGGGAAATCATGACGAATGGCAAAAATATGTGATTAATTAGAAAACCAAAAAGAGAGTTGCGGCGCTTTGCGCCGTAAGGATCAAAGATTTAATAAAACCCAAAATTGTTGCGGCGGGCTTCGC
>JAYUSC010000183.1:0-11049 GCA_043755885.1 Pseudanabaena sp.
CAACCCTACAAATTTGGGCAATACTAAATCATGAGCGCAGAAAAACTCCTGAAAGAATATGCTTCTGGTCGGCGTGACTTTGCTAGCTTAAATCTAGCAAATGCCAATTTGTTTAATAGCGATTTAATTGGCGTTAACTTGACCAAAGCTGACCTGAGACGAACTAATCTTGTCTTTGCTTTTCTCAACAAGGTCACCTTTAATAACGCCAATTTATCGGGTGCAAAACTCGGTGGCGCAACTCTGAACCAAGCGATCATGATGAACGCCAACCTGTCCGAGGCGGATTTACATGGCGCAATGTTGCAAAGGGTGAATCTATTTGGGGCAAACCTGTCCCTTGCCAACTTAATGGATGCCAATCTGAACGAGGCGGATTTACGCAGCGTCAACCTCCGTGGCGCAAATTTACGCTGTGCGATCTTGACGGCTACCCTGATGAGAGAAGAGCGGGGCTATCCTGCTACCACCATGAGTGGAGCAAATTTACGCAAAGCCGATTTGCGCGGCGCTAACCTCAGTGGAGCCGATCTGACGGGAGTTGATCTTTCTGGCGCAAATCTTAGTGAAGCGACGCTCTCAAGGGTTAATTTGCAGGGTGCGAATCTGAGTGGTGCGATCGCAATCGGCACAATTTTTACTGAGGCAAATCTGAGTAATGTTAATCTCACAGAAGCAAATCTCAAAAGTGCAAACCTGACTAAAGCCGATCTCAAAAATGCGAATCTGCGACTCGCTAACTTATTTGGAGCGAATCTAACTAAAGCGAATATGAGCATGACAACATTAAGTAATGCAGGATTGATTCAGGCGATACTTAATGGCTGCGATCTATCGCGATCGCTGTTAGACAAAGCCAATCTTAGTCAAGCTAGTCTCGTTGACGCTTATTTAGTCAGAGCCAATCTCGATGGAGCCGATTTCACTGATGCTGTACTGACCAGAGCCGAGATGAGTGGCGCTAGCAGTATTGGCACAATCTTTAGTGGCGCAACTATGCCTTAGATTCTTGACTTAAACCGCCTTGATCAATCAATATGTCAACTGAGCATTGCAGCGCCTAACAAAAAATATGGAAGATTTAAATCTTCTAGAGGAAGTTATCGATAGCTTGGAGCAAGACAGCAATGTTCTTCGCATCAAACGACTAATCCTCTTTACCTGTCATGATTCTTGGTCAAATGATGTCAACGAAGTTAAAGCGTTGCATGTGCGTCAGCTTGTCCAAGAATTGATGATCATGTTTCCTGATATCAATAAACTCAAGCACAAGTTAAACAGCCAAGTTAAACAGCTCAGCAAACAGTCAGACTATC
Organism: Pseudanabaena sp.; assembly: GCA_043755885.1. Lineage (GTDB taxonomy): Bacteria > Cyanobacteriota > Cyanobacteriia > Pseudanabaenales > Pseudanabaenaceae > Pseudanabaena. Next base: position 1,317 of record JAYUSC010000183.1, read on the forward strand.
TGCTTGCTGCCGACAACATTATTGATTGCCTTGGGTTTCTTTATACTCTGCGCGATGAAGGCAAACTTCCCCATAGTTTTTTAAACCCAGAGACATCTTCAGACTCTCAGAATGGATCTAGTCCAACTGAAAATGAGGGGTCTGACAAAACTGAGAGTGATACGATTCCTCATAAACACAATCTGAAATATTTGACAAATCTGTTTGATTTACGAGCTGACATTTCGAGAAATGTTAGTCCGCTTCATGCCAAAATCCTACTTTTCTCAACCCTCAATTATCGTTTTAGCCCGCAAGAACGTGACTGGTCAGCGCTCTATACCTACGATATTGATGATTTGATTCAGACGATCTTTCAAACTTATGAAACTGTTGAAGCGCTAGAAGAAAGGCTAGCTGAAGTAAGCCGAACCCTAGATCAACCCGAAGATGCTAAACGCGCCTCCGCCGTGATTTTACAAGCCATCAGACCTTTTTATTAACCAAGAATAAGCACTTGGGTGCAGCACAAATCGCCTTAACGGTTGCTATACTCTTCTGAGCAATCCCTAGACAAAAAGTAATGGCAGCTATTTCTTCTTCACAGTCTAAAATTCAGCCGAAAATTATTGTGCTTGATGACGATCCGACAGGTTCGCAAACTGTACATAGCTGCTTACTGCTGACTAAATGGGATGTGGAAACTTTGCGGGTTGGACTAGCTGATGCTTCCCCGATTATGTTTGTACTGACAAATACGCGATCGCTTACGCCTGAAGATGCTACCAGTGTGACTCGCGAAGTTTGTCGGAACCTGAAGCCTGCACTCGAAGCTGAAGGTATTCAAGAATTTATGATTGTTAGTCGCTCTGACTCGACCCTGCGTGGACATTATCCGATCGAGACGGATGCGATCGCAGAGGAGCTGGGTAATTTTGACGCGCATTTCCTTGTCCCAGCATTTTTTGAAGGTGGGCGTTTTACTAAGTCGAGTGTGCATTATTTAGTAGTTGACGGTGTGCCTACGCCAGTCCATGAAACCGAATTTGCTAAGGATTCGGTATTTGGCTATACGCACAGCTACTTGCCCGATTATGTCGAAGAAAAAACTAAGGGCAAAATTGCGGCGGCAGATGTACAGCGCTTTTTGTTGGGCGATATTCGTTCAGGTGTGCGTCAGCGCTTAGCAAGAATGCATGACAATCAATGCGGTGTGGTTGATGCCGAAAACCAAGCCGATCTTAATCAATTTGCCTCAGATATTCTTGCGATCGCAGCCACAGGTAAGCGCTTTTTATTCCGCAGCGCCGCCAGTTTACTCACAGCCCTCGCCAAGTTGCCGCCCCAGCCGATCGCAGCAGCGGATATGTCGAAATATATGCGATCGCCCAAAGCGGGTGTGGCAATCGTTGGCTCCCATGTCAAAAAAACGACTGAGCAGTTAGAAAATTTGCTCAAAGCGCCTAATACGGTTCCCGTAGAGATCGATGTCTCTCGATTATTGAGTGATGCGATCGCGCAATCAGCAATTCTCAAACAAGAAGCCCTCACCCAAGTACAACAAGCCCATGAGTCTGGCAAAACCGCCGTAGTGTTTACCAGCCGCAAAGAATTAGAATTTGCGGATATCTCCACTCGTCTCGCTTTTGGTCAGTCAGTCTCGGCGCTGTTGATGGCGATCGTGCAGGAACTACCCGCAGATATTGGCTTTTTAATTAGTAAAGGTGGCATTACTTCTAACGACGTTTTGAGTACAGGTTTAAATTTGCCCACGGCAAGACTGCTAGGACAAATTCTCGCTGGTTGTTCGGTCGTGCGTACCCCCGAAGATCATCCCCGTTTTCCAGATTTACCCGTGGTTTTATTCCCTGGGAATGTCGGTGATGCCAATGCGTTGGCAACTGTATATACAAGACTTGCGATCGGCATCGAATAACAAAACCCAAAAAGAGTGAAGCGGCGCTTCACTCTTTTTGTAGGGTGCGTTACGCTCCGCTAACACACCCTACTTTAATCTGCTAATAGCTAGTATTGTTGAGCGTTGCGCCGTCTAGCAGAGCATATTCAAAATTGCTTTTTAATAGATTTGCCTCATCCAGACAGGCATCAGTCAAGTTGGCATGTTGGAGATCGGCATAACTCAGATTGCAACCAAAACAATTCGCCCCCGTTAAGTCTGCACCCTGTAAATTTGCAAATTCAAGATGAGCATTGCTCAGATTTGCGCCCCGTAAATTCGCCCCACGAAGATTTGCACCCCTTAAAATCGCCCTACTTAAATCCGCTCCCCCCAGATTTGCTTCTTTTAAATTGACATTACTCAAGTCAGCATTAGTCAGATTGGTAAAGCTCAGCGTTGATCGCTCCAGATTTGCACCCCGCAGGTCAGACTCACTTAAATCAGTCAAGTCAAGATCGGCATTTCGCAAATCGGAGCTAGTCAGGCTAATGGCTGATAGCTTGCAACAGGATAACTTCAGTCCCGAAAAATTTTCTGAATTAAAATCTTTACGCCCCATCTCATACATTTTTTTGAGAGCCATTCCCATCGCAAGGGCTTTAGTTGCGGGAGCGTGATGAATTTTCGGATCTTGAGTGGACATCATGGCGATTGCTCTCTAGCTTAGACATTTAGCTGCTTGCAACTATTGCTACAAATATAATGCGATCGCAATTGATTGCACTTCACCCTATAGGATTGCATTGCTTTCGGGATAAAGATCGCAGATCATTTAGGATTGCGTTAAAATAAAAACAGTAGGTATTTTCAAATAGTGCTTGCTTCTCGATTTTCAACTACCACTGGAGTCAATAATGTCTAAAGAACAAAAGAGCAACAAAGAGACTAAAAAGCCCAAAAAAGACGCTTCTGAAAAGAAAGAAAAGAAAGAACCTAAAAAATATAACTAACTGCGAAATTGCCATGTCAACCGAAACTGTAAGTAACTGCGATCGCCAAGATTTTGCTGAATATCCACCCCAAATCTTGACAAGAGCCGAAATAGCTTTACGCTGTGCGCCATTTACGGTGAAGTTGTTTGCGGATATGGCAACAGAGGGCGTAAATCTAAGGGCGATCGCAGGTAATGATGGGATCAAAAACCAATATTTGTCCAGTCCCACCAGCTTGATCATTAGCGAAAATGCTTTGCTGTGGCTAATCCAAGTTGGCGTATTGCGTCGCGAGGTCGATGGTCAAGGCATTACTGATAGTTTTCGGCTGACACCGATGGGGCATTTTTTATTGGATAAATGGCGATCGCAACCAAGATTTGCGATCGCCAGTTTTAGCGATCGCCTCCAAAATTTTTGGGCAAAGATTCAAATATCTCGCTTTCTCTAAAGTTTTCTGATCGCGATTTGCACGTTCAAAACAAAGGCAGCGCGAAGGGCTGCCTTTGTTTTGTTAAGGATAGGCGGCGCAAAGCGCCGCCTATCCTTTCTTTTAGTTTGATCGCGATTTGCACGTTCAAGATAAAGGCAGCCCGAAGGGCTGCCTTTATCTTGTTAAGGATAGGCGGCGCAAAGCACCGCCCATCCTTTTTTTTAGGTGGAACAAAAAACTTAAGAAGATCGTCTTTTACTTAGATCGAGCTAGGAATAAATTAACGATGAATATTTTTCGTGAAAATTTTCGTAAACAAGTAAGCAAAAGTTTCCAGAAGACATCGCTATGTCTTCTCGCCGCAACCCTTACTACAGCCTCTTTGCTCAATACTATAGATGCGATCGCAGCTCCATCTAGACCTCAAATAATTGCTCAAGTTCCGCAAGACTGGCAAACAGGGGTGCAGCTATTGCGTTTGCTCGACAACTCTGGCAACCTCTCAAGCATCGGCATTTTCCTAGACATTGCCAACAAGCCTTCGACTACCTACGCAAACGCGGTGTATCAGCTTTATGTAAGACGCGCTGGGGAATGGCGTGAAGTTTATACCAATTCAGGCGCAAGACTGCTCTCCAAAAATGCAGGGCGACAGTTTGCCGCCGTGGAAATGATCTCCTTAAGCTCACTGAGCGAAAAAATCTCCCTTGATGATATTTACAATGGCGATCTCAAGGCGATTACTAGCGTTCGCTATGACTTGCCCAATGGAGTCAAAGATGCGAGATTTGAGATCGAAGAAATCAAATCTTTTACATCAATTGTCACAGCCAGTGCATCTGAGGTAAAAGCTGGACGCATTTCTTCTATATACACCAGCACTTCCAGCACCTCCAGCACCTCCAACAATTCTTCCAATAACACAATTATTAACGATCGCGATTTAGGGATCTCGAATAGCTCTCAAAACACGACAGTCCAAACTACCACTGTCCAAACCGTCCAACCGATGAGACCAATCGTCGTCAGTCAATCGGATGAAGATGATGAAGATGAGTGCTACATCTATAAAGATTCCAAAGATCATTCTGACAACCGTAGAACCGATAACAAGGATCGCTCTAACGGGCATGACAATCGTAGAACCGACGACAAAAAGCGGGGCAATAACCACGATAACCGTAAAGTAGTTGTGAGGGACTGCACCGATCGTGATGGTGTTGAGCTATCCAAGAAGAATCCTCACCGTGGACATTTCAGCCTCGCTATTCTGCAAAACCAGCCACGCCTATCGCAGGTAATTGCGCGGATCTCACTCAAGTCCAAGAGTCAGAAGAAATTTATCAAGGAGCGATTTGTTGGCGATTATCGCTTTAACATTAACCAGCGGGCTACCTTTATCCGTGGTTTGAATCCTGGCGATCGCCTAGTTGTCCGTTTGTTCGATTTGCAAAATCGCCCCCTAGGCTATAGCGAAGTGCAGTTGCTCAAAGACTTCTCCACCATCAGCTTGATTTTACCTAGCGATCCATCAGCCTATGGTATCGTGCGGACTGTCTCAGGTATCGACTCTCAGCGCATTGGTCGGATTGATAGCAATGTCAAAGTCTATGACTACTTCACCCAGATTCAGACGACAACTGTACTCACGCAAACAGTTGCCCGTTTCCTGACTACCTCACAAGGTATTCCCCTGAATTTGTTTAATGTTGCAGGGCTACCCCAAGCACCTAATCAGTCCACCTATACCAATGCTTTTGCAAAAGGTGAGCAGTCATTAGTTGAACGCACAATTGATGTATTCACAAGGGAAATGCCTCCTGCAATGCAAGTTCTACCAAGTCAGCTATCATCTTTGATTGCTATTACTGACTCGCAGTCCACCGTCGATGTAGTTCGGAAGATGCTAGATTACAAAGATTTGCGTCCAAGCGGGATTCCGACATTGTTTTAAATAAAAAGGGGCGCTAAGCGCCCCTTTTTTGTTTGTGTGTGGCGCGGCGAAGCCGCGCCACACGAAAATCGGTTCTTTTTTTGATACAGGTTAGACTAGTCGCATATTGCCGCCGATCCAATTGTTCTTCTTGAGTAAACCTGCATGAGCTATCTCGAAACTGCCGCCGAATTTTATACAGAAGCTGCAAAAACACCACAAGTTGGTTTGTGCTGCATCAGTACACCACCACTGCAATTTCCCAATCTCAAAATCCCGCAAATCATTGAGGAGATGAACTATGGCTGTGGAACAACCATCCATCCGACCGAATTGCGTGGTAACCCCACAGTTTTGTATATTGGCGTTGGTGGAGGTTTAGAGGCTCTTCAATTTGCATATTTCTGTCGCCGCAAGGGAAGCGTTATTGCGATCGATCCAGTGAAAGCTATGCGCGAAGTCGCCAGTCATAACTTGCAATTAGCGGCTCAAGAGAATGATTGGTTTGATCCTGAATTTGTAAATATCTTAGCAGGAGATGCTTTTGCCTTGCCCGTTGCCGATGCTTCGGTGGATGTGGTTGCCCAAAACTGTCTATTTAATATTTTTGAGCCTCAAGACTTACAAAGAGCTTTGAAAGAAGTATATCGAGTTCTCAAACCTAAGGGCAGACTAATTATGAGCGACCCGATCGCAACTCGTCCTATTCCTGCCAATCTGCAAACTGATGAGCGTTTACGCGCCATGTGTCTGTCGGGAGCGATGACCTACGACGAGTATATGCATTATCTCATCGAAGCAGGATTTGGGCAGATAGAAGTCCGCGCCCGTCGCCCCTATCGATTGCTCGATACCTATAGCTTTGAGTTGGACTCACCGCTAATGTTAGAGAGTTTAGATTCTGTCTCATTCAAGGTTCCGATTCCCAGTGATGGAGCCTGTGTATTTACGGGTAAGACCGCAGTTTATAGTGGCTCAGATCCATCCCTAGACGATCGCGCTGGACATGTTTTGCAGCGTGGTAATCCGCTTTCTGTATGCGATAAAACTGCTTCTAAACTTGCGGAAAAGTTTCCCGAAGAGGTGATGATTACAGATTCTACTTGGCACTATAACGGTGGCGGATGTTGCTGATGCATAAGAAATCCCTCACCCCTAGCCCCTCTCCCTCTGAGAGAGGGGGACAAGAGTTTGATATATCTTTTTACTTGGCGAGATTTCTTTTTGTTGCGATCGCAGTTTTATTTGTCAATCTAGCGATCTCAAATCCCGCCTTTGCTCAAGATGCAGCCATCCCAAACTTCAATCCCCAAGAACTCCTACGCTCAGCCTTGAAATGGGTAGAAAGCCTTGGCTATATCGGTGGGCTGGTCTTCATACTCATTTATATTGTTGCCACGGTCGCCTTCATCCCTGGTTCCGTCTTGACTTTGGGCGCAGGTGTATTATTTGGGGTTGTCTTAGGCTCGATCTATGTTTTTGTCGGCGCAACTCTAGGTGCGATCGCCGCTTTTTTAGTTGGACGTTATTTAGCGCGTGACTGGATTAGTAAAAAGATTGCTGGCAACCAAAAATTTGATGCGATCGATCGCGCCGTGGCTCATGCAGGATTCAAAATCGTTCTATTAACGCGACTATCTCCTGTGTTTCCATTCAATTTGCTTAATTATGCTTTTGGGGTCACAGGAGTTACGCTCAAAGACTATGCACTAGCCTCAGTGGGCATGTTCCCTGCAACGGTGATGTATGTCTATATCGGTTCTCTGGCTGGAGACATTGCCCGTATTGGCAGCGAAAATCAACCTACAGATTCCACAATTCAATGGGCTATTCGGATTGTGGGTTTTATGACCACACTTGCGGTGACGCTATATGTGACTAAGATTGCGAGTAAGGCGATCGCAGAGATCAGCTAATGATCGCAATCACACAAATGAAAATTAAATAACCTGTGCATATAAAACCCAAGATTGTTACGGCGGGCTTTGTCCGCCGCAACAATCTTGGGTTTTATTAAATTTTTGATCCTTAAGGTGCTTTTTTTATTGATAATGAGATTTAAATAGCTTGCGATCGCAAGCAAAGTTGATTGACAATTTCCTAAAGAGCTAAGAAAGCGCTAGAATCTAAAAAGTTTTGTCTGTAGTTAATTCACCCAAAATACTTATCCTATGTACGACTGCATTGTTGTGGGATCAGGCCCATCTGGTGGTTCAGCATCCTATCACTTGGCAAAACGAGGACGCTCAGTTTTGTTACTCGAAAAAGAGAGCCTACCTCGCTACAAGCCTTGTGGTGGTGGCGTTTCGCCAATGGTACAAGAATGGTTTGACTTTGACTTTTCGCCCGCAGTTTCACTGACAGTTCAAAACATTCGCTATACATGGCAAATGGGCGATCCTGAGCTAGTTGAGCTAGAAACCAAAGAACCCGTCTGGATGGTGCGCCGTGATGTTTTTGATCATTACCTTGTGCAGCAAGCCCAAAAACTAGGGGTCGAGCTTCGAGATAATACTGGTGTGACTGGCATCGAGTGGAAAAGCGATCGCTGGTTAGTCAAGACTGAAAATGATGTCTTTGAAGCCAAATATGTGATCGCTGCTGATGGGGCAAAAGGCTCTATGGCAAAATGGTTAGGTTTTAAAGAACGTAAGCGCCGCATGGGAGCTGCCCTCGAGGTCGAAGCTCCACATCCTCATCCTGACACTAGTGCTGCTCACTTTGATTTTGGCTCCGTTCAAAATGGATATATTTGGAACTTCCCTAAAGCCGACGGATATTCGATCGGTTCAGGGACATTTATCGGTGGTGAAAAGCAGAATCTGAAGGAGATTGCGGCTAAATATGCTCAGGAATTTGGAATTAATGTAACTTCCATGAAGCAATTTGGACATCCGATTTGTCTATGGGATGGCAATCAACCTCTGCATACCCAAAATGCTCTACTTACTGGCGAATCAGCTTGCATCGTCGATCCTTTCACGGCTGAAGGGATTCGTCCATCACTTTTAACAGGCATGTTGGCAGGGATTGCGATCGATCAAGCGCTCGGTGGTAATGCTGACGCGCTCAAGCAATACACCCTCAAAGTCCAAGAAGAGTGGGGTGAAGACATGGTTTGGGCGCAGCGAATTGCCAATATTTTCTATCGTGTACCTAGTTTTGGTTACAAGATGGGAGTAAAACGCCCCAGCGCCAGTCAGCGCATGGGCAAAATCCTCTGTGGTGAGATGCGTTATCGAGATGTCGCTGGAGCCGCCATTAAACGACTTACTAAAGGTTTAATCGGTATGAAATAAATAAGAGGTGGCGCTTTGCGCCACCTCTTATTTATTCGCAAAGTACAAAATAAAAAGATGACTAAAAAAAATTATCGATTACTATTTCTATCTACTCCTGTGGGAGCCTTGGGATCAGGAATCGGTGGAGGCGTAGAATTGACCCTGCAAAATGCGGCTAAGGCGCTGATGGCAAAAGGACACGAAGTGGAAATCGTTGCACCTGAAGGCTCAGTCACCAATGTCACGAAGCTGACTCAAATTGCAGGCAATATGCAAACTTCAGCCCAAACTCAAGTTGGTGCTGACATGGTTGTGATTCCTCAGAACTCGGTTCTTGAAAATATGTGGAGCTATGCCAGAGACTCTCAAAATCAGTTCGATTTATTATTTAACTTTGCTTATGATTGGCTACCTCTATACCTCACACCATTTTTTAATCGCCCGATCGCACATTGGATTAGTATGTCGTCACTTTCGCCAGTGATGGATGCGATGGTCTCCAAAATCTCACAATCTTGTCCTGATGCGATCGCAGTGAATACTCGCGCCTGTGCTGACACCTTTAGCGATGGCGCTCGGCTGATGATTATGGGTAAGGGGATTGATGTGACCCAATATAACTTTATTGCAAAACCCAAAAATCCTAGCCTTGCATGGGTAGGACGCATTTCTCCAGAGAAAGGCTTAGAAGATGCCGCCTCAGCCGCGCAAAGTTCTGGATTACCTTTGCATGTATTTGGATTGATTCAAGATCAAGACTATTGGCAAAAAATCCTCACTTCTTTCCCTAAAGCTGAAATTTGTTACGAAGGATTTCTATCTACCCATGACTTACAGCAAAAGCTGGGGCAGTGTAGCGCGTTATTAATGACTCCCCGCTGGATTGAAGCTTTTGGTAATGCTGCGATCGAGGCTTTTGCCTGCGGAGTGCCAGTTATTTCCTATAGCAGTGGTGGACTGAAGGAGATCGTCCGACATGGTAAGACAGGTTTTCTGGTGAAAATGGGAAGTGTACATGGTTTAGTTGAGGCAATTGATCAATTAGACCAAATTGATCGCTTGAGCTGTCGTCAACAAGTAGAGACCGAATATTCTCTAGAAGTATGGGGCGATCGCTTAGAAAAATGGTTTGACAAACTAATTTCAAGCTAGTGCATTTGCTAAGGGACTTACAAGAAATAATAAAACCCAAAAATGTGGCGGCGGGCGTAGCCC
>JAYUSC010000184.1:0-1981 GCA_043755885.1 Pseudanabaena sp.
GCTGCGCGGGCGAAACAGCTTCTTTGGGTTCTGGGTTTTATTATGCCTAGCTACTTAATTAGTGGGTAGGAAGGGGGTATCTATGCCATAAACTATAAAATCAGCAATTAGCTTAGCTGTAATCGGTGCAAAGAGAATCCCATTGCGATAGTGCCCAGTCGCCAAAACTAGATTTTCATAATCACTTGCTCCAAGAAGTGGAACTTCATTGGGAGCATGAGGACGAAAACCCCACCATGTCTCGGTGATGGGCATATCCGCGATCGCAGGATATATAGAAATAGCGTTGTTTAATAACTGCGCGATCCCTGCCGCCGTATTACCCTGCGTGAAGCCATTATCCTCAACCGTTGCCCCGATCACAATCGTGCCATCTTGGCGCGGCACAATATAGCAATTTGGCGCAAAAATTACCTTTTGTAATTTGCGATCGCGATCAAATACCGAAAGCATTTGTCCTTTGATCGGCTTAATCGGCAAAGGTAAAAGCGATCGTGTCCATGCACCTGTGGCTAGTACATAGCGATCGCATTGCAATTTGCCAGCACTAGTATCGAGATGAGTCACCCGATTGCGATCGCGCAATATTTGATAAACTGTTGTTCCTTCTAAAATCTTGATCGATAGCGATCTCGCAGCTGTTAGTAATGCTTGCTTGAGTTTGCGGTTATTTACTTGTCCATCTTCAGGCAACCAGAGAGAGCCTAAAATAGATGCCCCTAAACCAGATTGACGTTGAAGAGATGCTTCACGACTAATATATTGGGGATGTTCAGATCTAATTTTGCGATCGCATTCCTCTATAACTGGCGCTAATATCCCACAACACCAATAGCCGCAGTCTTGTTCAGACAACCGCATCAAGTTCGCTATCCATTGCGGATACATTTCGCGGCTACGGATACCAAAATCTAATAGATCACCTTCTAGGCGTTCTGCTTCGGGGGCAAGCATTCCCGCCGCTGCCCATGTTGCGCCGCGTCCGCATCGATCTCGCTCAACTATAGTCACATTTACGCCCTTTTGAGAAAGGGCGATCGCTATTGATAAGCCGATAATGCCACCACCAATCACTAAAACATCAGTCATTTCTATTTTACCCAATTCGCATTGCTACAGCGCTTTACGCTGAATTAAAACCCAGATTTTCATTAAGAATGGAGCAAAGCTCCATTCTTAATGAAAATCTGGGTTTTAGTTATCAAGTTCACAACGAGTTGCCACTACAGCATAAAACGGATCGCTGCTAGCCATACCTAACATCGCTAAAAAAGGAGAACTAGGGCGCACGTTTGCTACTAGTTCAGGACGGGTGAAGCCTTGCGGAACTGAGGCAAAATACTTGAATACTAATTTAGGGCGATCGCCTTCTTCTGCATCGCGCCATGCTTGAATTGCCTTTTGATAAAACATCCGATTTGAGAAGCTAATAATCGCAATACCACCAACTTTGAGAACGCGATGAATTTCTGCAAATATGGCTTCTGGATATTGCAAGTACTGCACTGAAACCGTATTTAACACCGCGTCAAAAGTGCGATCGGCAAAGGGCAGTGACTGCTGTTGATTCAGATTTTGGACGAAATAGTTGTTTAATCGCGGATTACGAGCCAACTCTTCCGCATTCAGTCCATGTCCCTCGATATGGGCAAACTCCATTTCGTCGGGCAGATGTGACACCCAGCTACTCATCAAGTCGAGGATGCGTGTATTTGGTTGTAAGCGCTGCCGATAAAGCTCTGTAAGTTGCTGAATAAAGCGATCGTCCACATGGGTGACAAAGCGCGGATAGTCATAGAACAGCGCATCATCGGAGTTATCAAGTTTTGTACGTTGTTCTGAAGCAAGTTGCATAGGTGTTATATCAAGAGATGCTGATTCAATCATACTTAAATCTATGATTAAGAGGCCGCCGGTGCGATATGGAACGCGCTGGACGAAGCGGTAGAGCGGTGGGTATCCAAAGGCGAACTCCGGGAGG
>JAYUSC010000185.1:0-4563 GCA_043755885.1 Pseudanabaena sp.
GGCGGGCATAGCCCGCCCCAACATTTTTGGGTTTTATATGGATCATTTTTTAGTTGGAGTTCCCTTGTTGTTTCTCTGCCTAATATCAGTTATTTATTGCTTTTTAAGATAGCCGAGATCAGGCGATCGCTATTGATCGCAAATAGAGACGGGATCTCCTTAGAAGGGAGAGTCATCGAGCTGATAAAGTCAACTTTCCATCGTTCACCATAGGTTGGAGGGAGCGGTAAAATTTGATCTTGCGGGACTCTTTGAAGTGCAGGTTGAGAATTACTGAGTATGCCAACTAAATCTTCATTTTGATTGCCAACAATAATCAAGGATGGTTTTGAAGATACGATCGCCCCATTAACAGCTAGCTGCGGAATATCACTTACTGGTACTTTAGTTTTACCAAATAGTATTTTACCAAGATCGATCAGCGGCACACTTTTTCCGACAAGGGTAATCTTAGGAATATGTTTTTCAAGGGGAATTACTCGATATATAGATTCAATTGGCAGAATAAACCAAGCAAGACGTAAGCGAAAAGCCACATATTGCTGTCCAATATCAGGGCGAAGTTCTGAAAGTCGTTGCGATCGCAGAGAAGAAATGGCTGGCATAATTTGATAGTTGGTGATTGGTGATTAATTAGCTACAAGTTGAGATAGCGTTTGCAAGAGTTCGTTATCTTTAAATGGTTTTGCAAAATATGCGGAAGCGCCTAGACGCATTGCTAAATCTCGATGTTTTGTGCCACTTCGAGACGTGAGCATCATCACAGGAATATTTTTGCAATTATCATCGCTACGAGATTGGACTAAGAAGCCGAACCCATCTAGCCGAGGCATTTCGATGTCGCAGATCACCGCACTGACTCTGGAGTCTTTCGGTAATGTTTGCAATTTCCGCAACTTCTCCATTGCTTCTAGCCCATCTTTGGCTTGTTCAACTCGATAGCCAGACTTCTCTAAAGTCATCACCAAGAACCTGCGAACATTAATTGAATCATCAACGACCAGCACGGTAACGCGCCGATCTCTTCGCTCCGATGGTAAGGTGAGTGTCTTGCTGGGAGGTATATCAATATCGGCAATTGACCAAGTGAGTAAGTTGTCAATATCCACCAGTGGCACAAGCTTGCCACCTCCTAAAATCGCGCAACCCATAAATCCAATTGGCATCGGGATTGGACTTTGCAGACCCCGAATGGTGACTTCTTGCTCACCCCAATAGCGGTCTACCTGCAAGCCGAAGGGAATGTTATTGCGCGTAACAACTAGCATTAAAGGTTCGTCTACAATCGGGCGGTTTTCAGTTTCAATTTGAAATTGAGGACGCGAGAAGTGGAGGCGATCGCCTAATTTTAATAATGGCACGGAATAGCCTTGCCAATCTAATACTTCTTGATTGGCGACCGTATAGATTGAAGTGTCTTTAATTAAGAGGATTTCTTCAACCGCACTAGTGAGAATTGCCATCTGCAAACCATTGCTTTCAAATAGAAGTACTCGTGCAATAGAGAGAGATACTGGTACTGTCAAGATAAAGGTTGTCCCTTGCCCAGATTCTGTTTCGACCCGAACGCTGCCGCCAATTAGATTTAGGTTTGAGCGGACTACATCCATACCCACGCCACGTCCTGAAAGTTCAGTCACGCGATCGGCGGTACTAAATCCTGCTTCAAAAATCAACTCTAATAGTTCAGTTTCGCTCGATTCATCGAGATCGCTCTGGCTTAATCCCATTTGTAAAGCGCGATCGCGTAGCTTGGTGAAATTAACCCCATGGCCATCATCGCTGACAGTGATTACAGTTTGATTGCCACGATAGCCTGCGGCAATTTCGATCTTTCCTTTTGGTGATTTACCCTGAGCGATGCGGGATTCTGGCGTTTCGATACCATGATCAAAAGCATTGCGAATTAGATGCAAAAGCGGATCTTCTAAAATTTCTAAAACTGATCGCTCAACTAAAGTGGAACTGCCACGGACGACAAGTTCAACCTGTTTGCCGTGGGTCAAGGACAAATCTCGGAGCAAACGGGGGAAGCGCCCTAAAATTTCGCTGAGCATTCGCATTCTGGCTTGCTCGATCGCAGTTTGCATTTGTCGCGATGCACGTCCGAGTTCTCGCTCAGTGCCTTCAGTCTCGGTTAAAGCGGTTTCCAAATCGCTGGAAACTTCTTGCAACTGCACCACACTATCCATGATCTCCCGCGATAGTACATGTAACTCGCTATAGGAGTCCATTTCTAGTAAATCAAATCGACTAGTATAGGGGAGAAATGCTTCGTTATTGGGATCTTGATTGGTAAAGCGATCGCCTTTGATACTAGTCGGCGTTTCGGGAACCATTACGGCATTTATAGGAATGAATGGCTCAGGAGAGATCACTACTCGATCATAGGCATCTCTTAATTGAGAATTCGATTGCTCTAAAGCATGCATTCTTGTATTTAAGAGCTGCACCAGATCGCGCATCCGTTTTAGTTGCAAGCGCAGTCCACTCCGCTCAGCATTCAACTCACCGAAGCGATCGCTAAGTGCTTCTAGCTGACGGAGAGGCACACGAATCGTTGCATCTAGTTGGTCGGATTTAACTGGAGCATTGGCTGCTGTATCATCAACTATGCTTAAATCTTGGCTCTGCTCTAAATCTAGTGCAGATTTGTCCAGATCAACTGTCTCATCTTCCTGCCAAAAATTACTGTCAAAGAATTTTGGGTTAGCCTCTACTAGGCTGGTCAAATGGAGAGATCCTGCGACTGGCTTCAAACCAAAGATGGCTAGCTCAAAATGCTCAGGTAAAGCCTGAAACTGTCCCACTAAGACTAGAGCTTGCGATCGCCGCCAAGCTTCCAAAGCCGCCGTGGTCACTTTCAGAAGATCGTGTTCTTGCGATTCTAAGGCGACCGTAATTTCTGCACAAAGACTGCTAAATGCGGGAAGTTCTAGCATTTCTCCCAAGCAGCCAAATTCCTGACTGGTGAGCGCAAACTCTTCCCGTAGTACTTGAGAATTGCGATCGGCAAGGACAATGGTTAACCGCTCTAGACAAGCATCCACCTCAGTGGAAAACATGAGGACACGCATATCCTCACCTGCTTCTTCAGATAACAAACTCGCTTCATCTTGAGCGGTTAGTTCGCCTAAGATTTCGCGCAAATGTTGAAAAGGTAGATTGGCATATTCTTGTAACCATGCATGATCAGGAGTTTTGCGCTGCTTATGGATATTTGCAGTTGTCCTCATGTTGTCGATCGCACTGAAAAACAAGCTTTCGATCTCAGGAGTTGTGTCTTTTTTGCCAGTTTGTAAAATCTTAAAAAAGTCTTCTAATTGGTGCGCGAGTTCACTGAGCGCCATAAAGCCCATCATTCCCGCCCCACCTTTCATCGAGTGGGCAGCTCGCAAAATCTTGTCGAGAGCCGATCGCTGCAACCCGCGATCGCTTAAGCCGATGATTTCTGTCTCTATATCCGCCAAAAAATCTTTAACTTCATCGAGAAATAGCAATCGAACTTCCCATTCGCGATCGCTTAATGTATTAGTTGCCATATCGACCTCTTTTAATTATTTGCTTGCTGAAGATTACCCTCACCCCTAGCCCCTCTCCCTAAGGGAGAGGGGCAAATAGAAAAGCCCTCTTTCTCCCCCTCTCTCTAAGGGAGAGGGGGCTGGGGGGTGAGGGCTTATGCATCAACCTTAAAGGTTTCCACCGAGGCTTGTAATTTACTTGCCACGTCGGCGGTTTCTTGGAGAGCGATCGCAACTTCACGTGAGGTTGCTGAAGATTTTTGAGACTGGGTGGAGAGATTTTCCATAACCAGCTTCACTGACTGCGAGGTTTGCACCTGCGAAGTTGTCGCTGTAGAAATACCTTGGAAAAGTGCATTTACTTTCTTCGCTACATCCACAATCTGAATCAAGCTCTTTCTCGCATCTTCAACCTTGTTCGTACCTTCAACTACTTGCAATGTACTCGCTTCCATTGATTCGACTACTTCACTAGTTTCTTGTTGAATGCTTTCGACAATTCGGGCGATTTCTTTGGTTGCGATCGCAGACTGAGCCGCAAGTGCGCCAACTTCTTCGGCAACTACCGCAAAGCCTCGTCCTTCTTCACCCGCACGCGCCGCCTCAATACTGGCGTTTACCGCCAACATATTCGTTTTGAGCGCGATCTGGTCAATCAGTACAACAACTTTAGAAATCTGTTGCGATGCTTCACCGAGACGCTTTACCTTTTTGGTGGTTTCGGCAACGGTTTGGCGTAGTTGCAAGATACTTGTCGCCGACTGCTCGATCGCAATGCTACCAGTCTCAGCCGTGGTCGCTGCTAAGTTGGATGCATCCGCCGCTTCTTTGGCGTTACTTGCTACCTGTTGAATCGAGTCAGTCATCTGTTCTACAGATTGCAGAGCGTCATCAAGTTGTTCGGCTTGGAGGGTTGCGTCGCTGGCTAGGGTACGAATCGAGGCATTGTTGGTATTGACTGAGGTGTTTACCTGCAAAGTGGCAATTTTTACTTGCGATACAACGTCCCGCAAACTTTCAACGATCGCATTGAAAAAGTCGG
>JAYUSC010000186.1:0-1979 GCA_043755885.1 Pseudanabaena sp.
TGCTGACTGGGGCGATGACAGCTTATGCACTTTCCTACTTGACCAAATCACCTTGGTTAGGTGTCTTAGCGGCGGGATTCGCAGGTATTGGATTGGGGCTAATTCACGCATGGCTATCACAGCGCCCGAAAGTGAGTGATGTGGCGGTGGGGATTGCAATGATCATCTTTGGTAGTGGGATTGCCTTCTTCTTTGGCAAAGCATTCATTCAACCCAAAGCAATCCAATTACCTCTATTTGAGCTAGGCAATTGGAGCAGCTATCCTCAAGTGCAAGCGGCTCTGAAAGTTAGTCCATTGTTACTAATTGGGATTGCGATCGCACCGATAATGCAATGGTTTTTTAGTTCGACGCGCTGGGGCTTATATGTCCGTGCGGTAGGCGATAGCCCAAGTGCGGCGAGGGCGATGGGGATTTCAGTAGTCGGTGTGCGTACCTGTGCGATCGTCGCTGGTAGCTTCCTTGCAGGAATCGGCGGCGCAAGTTTATCGCTGTATTACCCTGGGCTATGGTCAGAGCGGATCTCTAGCGGTCAAGGTTTAATGGCGGTTGCCCTAGTGATTTTTGCGAGATGGCAGCCAATTCACTGTCTATGGGCAGCTTTGCTGTTTGGTGGCGCACAGGCGATCGGTCCCGCTTTACAGGCGGTGGGGATTACTTCTTACTATTACCTGTTCAATGCCGCGCCCTACATCATGACTTTAATCATCACGATCGCAACTTGTTCGCCACGCAGGACATTAACTGGTTCACCAGGTGCGCTCGGTACTAACGAATAAAACATGTAAAAAAGCCTTGCTTCGCAAGGCTTTTTTATTTCAACTTAATTAGAGTGCAAAGCGCTATAGGATAGAGTATCTGGTGGTATATAGACGCTTTGATTATGGGAAACCAACGACCGATCGCAGTCGATTTGTTTGCGGGTGCGGGTGGCATGACGCTTGGATTTGAGCAAGCGGGATTTGATGTACTTGCTTCTGTAGAAATCGATCCGATTCATTGTGCTACCCATGAATATAACTTCCCGATGTGGACAGCAATCTGTGCCAGCGTTGCGGAGATCTCAGGTGACGATATTCGTCAAAAATCAAAAATCTGCGATCGCAAAATTGATGTTGTGTTCGGGGGACCCCCATGCCAAGGTTTTTCGTTGATGGGCAAACGCGCATTTGACGATCCACGAAATGAGCTAATATCGCATTTTCAGCGCTTAGTGATCGAACTTCATCCCCAATATTTTGTGATGGAGAATGTGAAAGGATTAACCATCGGCGATCAACAACAGTTTATTGGCGAAGTAATTGCCAGCTTTGAGCAGAAAGGCTATAAAATCCTTAACCCTTATTATAAATTACTCAATGCTTCTCATTTTGGAGTTCCCCAAAACCGTGAACGACTCTTTCTAATCGGTTGCCGCCAAAACTTACATCTTCCCAATTACCCATCACCAATTACCAAACCCGCCAAAATCAAACGTATTCCCAAAGAGCTTGCCAATCTGCCTGATAGCCCCACCGTCAGAGATGCGATCGCAGATTTACCAGATATTTCCCAATATCCTGAACTGATCAAGAGTGACTGCTGTTTGGCGAAATTTGCGGAGCCAAAGAGCGATTACAGTGAATATTTACGCGGTTTGCGATCGGATCATGCTGATTTGTCCTATCCACGTGGTTGCGATCGCAATTTACTCACTTCTAGCATTCGTACTTTGCATAGTCCAGCTTCTATCGAGAGATTTAGCCAAACCGCCAATGGCGATCTAGAGAAAATCAGCCATTTTCTGAAACTTGATCCCGATGGAATTTGTAATACTTTGAGGGCGGGAACCCCAAGCAATCGCGGCGCATTTACGGCTCCTCGCCCGATTCATCCCTTTATGCCACGCTGTATTACTGTGCGCGAAGCTGCTAGACTGCATTCCTATCCCGATTGGTTTCGATTTCACAGTACCAAGTGGCATGGATTTAGACAAATTG
>JAYUSC010000187.1:0-1977 GCA_043755885.1 Pseudanabaena sp.
TGGAGAGAACCACCTCTGTTTAGAACTTTGCAAGGAACTCTAAGTAAGTGGACTCGCTGAATCAGGAATCTCAGTCGCTTTAGCGCTGAGAGTGTCAAATTAAAGAACATCCTGTCGTTGCCGTTGAGCCACAAGGATGTATCGTCAGAATTTCGCCAAAAAGCAACATGATGATTATTCCTTAGATACCTACCTTTAGCAAGAGTGACATTGCAAAATATTCTGTTACATTACTTAATATAAAGTAATTCCTCGGTAAAGATGAAATGATTTTAAAATTTATTGTTCTTTTACTTAGTGCAAAAGTTTCTCGTAAATATAAATTAGCTCCACAAAGAAAATAAATGGTTGCTATTTAGCGAAGATTAGACAAGTTGCAAGATTACTTCTTCAGGAATCGAAACCCAAACACTAAACTTATCAGCATTGCAGGTAATTAATACAGCTATACCTAGTTCCAAATCGCTTCTACACTCTGCGATCGCTTCGTTAAGAGAGTTACAAACTTTATGATCTACAAAAGTTTTGCCCAGAATCATGATCGCTTTTTCGGTTCCAAAAATGGTGCTGATGCCAACTAAGCGAGCTTGGTTTAGTGAACTGAAAAGCATTGTTTTGACCTTAACTCAATAGGTACTAGTATCGCGTTCTAGCAATGTTTAGGCTGCGATCGCAAATCTTTGTCCCTGTGATATTAAAGGTAAAAAATTGCGATCGCAGTCACAATCACCTCAAAAAATCGCATCAACTAATAGGACTAACTACTGCAAAAATCCCTGCTGTGCTTGGTCGGGTTTTAGGAGTTACGGAACATAGCTTTTAATGAACAAAAGATTTTTTATCGGAAAATTGGGTTTAAAACCCCGTGCTTCTAGGACGGCTTTACACTACAGTATAGTTAATACCGCAGGGGATACGGAAATTCACGCTTGAGAAGCTAGTTGCAAGACTAGGTATCACTAAGTAAGACCATGCTAGGGCAAGTCCTACAGGCAATAGTGAGTCCAAGAATCCTCATACTTTAAGGCTGAGGAGTGTCAAATAACCCATAATACTTAATGGCGGTGCTTCGCGCCGCCATTAAGTATTATAGGTTCGGTGGATTGAGTCTTGCCATTACCCATGTTACATATGTACCAACAGGACTCCAAAGTAGATATGGTACTAATAACCATCCTGCCAAGCTCGAAACTTGCCAAACTTGAGCGGTTAAAACTACTCCTAATATAAAACCTATCGCTCCTGCGATCGCACCAGCTCTAACATTTCGTAAGCTGGTCATGACTGGGGTGTACGACAAAATTGCGAATTCAACGATCGCATAACTTGCCATGAGTAACCATGTGCTGAGTGTGGCGGGTTGAGCTACCCATAGTGCAGCAGCAGAGGTAATACCACAAATAAAGATCAAGATCCAGATGAAGGGAATGGCTTTTTCAAAGGTTAGCCATCGGGGGCGACGCAATCGCATAAACCATTTATAGTCGCTAGGAAAAAGCTTGTTAAATGCGAAGCCTCCTCCAAATGAGGCGATCCCGATTACTAGCCAAGTAGTTATCATCATTATCTCCGATCTTCGATCTCGCAACCATCGGCACAACGCCCTTGGCTATTATTTCGATCATTTTCGCGTTCTCTTTGGTATTGCTGCCGTTTTAACACGATAGTTTTAAGATTGCCACGACCAGTTAGCAGGAGTCGATAGTCTGCCCAAACACCATAAAGTAAATCGGCTAAACGTCCAAAAATGGGGATTTTGGTAATCGCATAGATCCAGCCGAGACCGAGAATGTCATAGGTTTGGCGAAATACTTCGACATTTTGGACGATCTCGCCATCAGGTAATATTGCGTGAATCCGCCCCATTGCTGTCTCAAAGTCTATCCCAGCATTGTCGGCGGGTTCATAGTCATCGGTGGCGATATCCACAAATTTAATTAAATTGCGATCGCCATCTTTACTTTTTAAAAAGTTGAC
>JAYUSC010000188.1:0-1976 GCA_043755885.1 Pseudanabaena sp.
TTTAGCGCCGTAGGCGCTAAAACTCCGCAATCCTAATTATGAGACCAATTTTGGGTAATATAAACACAGCAATGCTAGTTGGCATAGCTACTACCAGCAAAATATGTCTGCGATCGCCCAATTACCATACAAAAAGCTACGCTGGCAGAGAAATAAAATCTCTTCATTTGCCCGCCAACGCGAGGTATTTTTAGCTTCGTTTACATTTATGTTTTTTATCTGGTGGGATCGGTTTTGGCAAAATGAAACATCGAGTACCCGCAGCAAAAGAGCTGAATGGTTAGTTCGCAACATGCTCGAACTCGGTCCAACATTTATCAAAGTTGGGCAATCGCTATCAACACGGGTTGATTTATTGCCGCCCGAATATATTAGTAATTTGGCGCAGCTCCAAGATCAAGTGCCAGCTTTTAGTGTCAAGGAAGCTAGAGAGATCATCGAACTCGAACTCGGAAAATCGCTCCACACCATCTACCGAGATTTTGATGAAATCCCCCTTGCAGCAGCGAGCCTCGGACAAGTACATCGCGCCACCCTACATACTGGCGAAGAAGTTGTGGTCAAGATTCAACGCCCTGGTTTAAAAAAGCTATTTGATCTAGATTTACTCACGGTTGGCAAACTGCTCAAGGTCTTTCGTCGCTATTTTGCTTGGACGCGCCGATATAATCTTGAAGGGATTTTTAACGAGTTTTTCACGATTCTCTATCAAGAAATTGATTATGCGATCGAAGGAAGTAATGCCGATCGCTTCCGCAAAAATTTTGAAGGCTATCCACGTATTGTTATTCCCAAAATCTATTGGGACTATTCCACCTCCATGGTTTTGACCTTAGAATATGTCCCTGGTATCAAAATAGACGATCTTCAAGCCTTAGAAGCCTGTGGATTAAATCCTAAAGAAATTAATCAATTAGGAATTTGTTGCTATCTCAAACAACTGCTCCAAGATGGATTCTTCCATGCCGATCCGCACCCTGGAAATTTAGCAGTTAGCTCCAGTGGAAGTCTGATTTTTTATGACTATGGCATGATGGCGGAAGTCAAAACTATGGCAAAAGATCAAATGGTAAAGACCTTCTTTGCGGTGTTGCGGAAGGACACTAATGAAGTTGTTGAAACTTTAATGAGTATGGGTTTCATAGAACCAGTTGCGGATATGAGTCCAGTCAAACGCATGTTGAAATTTGTCTTGGATCGATTCACCGAAAGACCTGTCAATGTCTATGAGTTTGAGCAAATCAAAGGCGAAGTTGTCGCCATTTTTGAGAAACAGCCGTTCCGCTTACCGCCCCAAATGACCTATCTGCTCAAGTCCCTCACCACCCTTGATGGCATTGCCAGAATTCTCGACCCAGAATATAACTTCACTACCGCCGCCCAACCTTTTGTGAAAAGTATCGTTCTCACTAAGGGACGAGGCAATACTTTGGGAGCCTTGGCTCAACAAGCAAAGGATTTCTTAGTTTATCAACTTAATAAACCTAGTCGCATGGAGATTTTGCTAGAACGTTTGGAAGAAAGAATCGAGCGCGGTGAATTAATGATTCAGGTCAAGTCTACGGAGAGCGATCGCACTCTCAAAAGAATCAACATTGCGGTTAAAGCCTTAATCTATGCCTGTTTAACGGGTTTCTTTGCCCTAGCTGGAGCCGTGCTATTGGTCGGTACGACAGCTTACAGTGGCTGGGCGATCGCCGCCTTTATCGGTGCTTTTTTCTCTGGATTTTCGCTGATTCGCGCTTTAGTCCAGCTATCGATTCGCGAAAAAATTGATAGTATTGCTGAACAATAACAAAAATCGAGAAATTAGAAATCTGTTAGAATCGATTAGTAGACACGCCTAAACTGTAGTTGCTACCAACAAAACTATTCCATAAATATCATGTCTAATCCTCTATCAATTCGGCTCAGTCGCGATCGCTACATCAACCTACTCACCGACTTTGGCTTCAAGCGCCTATTTGGAACCGAGC
>JAYUSC010000189.1:0-4546 GCA_043755885.1 Pseudanabaena sp.
GTAAAGGACAACCGATCTAATTACTGATGCTATAGCCACGTATGAACCAATGAAAACTTTTGTAGTCAGTTTGGAGCTGGTGTTGCCAATGCTAAAACACCAGAAGGTTATACTAGACTAAAAACTATGAAGCCTTCTCAAAATCCTTGTCCCGATCCTCCATCTTATCAAGTGCATTTCGCAGTGATCACCGTTAGCGATACTCGTACACCAGAAACCGACAAAAGTGGACACTTTATCAAACAATCGATGACCAATGCAGGACATCTGCTGGATTATTACACCCTAGTCAAAGACGAACCTGACGAGATTCGTGAACAGATGTATAAGTTGGCCGCGATCGCAAATCTTGATGCGATTATTCTTAATGGCGGCACAGGGATTGCGCCACGGGATACGACTTATGATGCGATCGCAGCTTTGCTCGAAAAGACACTCCCAGGGTTTGGCGAGATGTTTCGTTATCTGAGTTGGCAAGAGGTTGGCTCTAGAGCAATCGCCTCGCGATCGGAGGCAGGGATCTATCAAGGGAAATTAATTTTTTCGCTCCCAGGTTCGAGTAATGCCGTGAAACTGGCGATCGAGCAGCTAATTTTGCCAGAAATTATTCATCTTGTGCGCCAACTTAAAGGTTTGCATTAAGCCCAAAAGTGTGAGTTGCCCGCTACGCGGACGACTCATACTGTAAACTCACACTGTAAATTGATAGCGCAAAAACAATTCTGATTCGTGGTGATAGAGCGATCGCAACTTGAGATTGGGCAAATCAGCACTACCGAGACCAAAACCTGAACCGCCGACAACGGTCATATTATCGGCTCCGCCAACGATGTGCGGAGCGAACGTCAAAAATATCTCATCGGCTAAACCTTGAGAGATTAGTGAATAATTTAAGGCAGGACCACCTTCAACTAAAAGACGCTTAATCCCCAGTTGCTCAAAGAGCATTGACAAAACTTGTTTGAGGTCAATTTGGTGATCTTTGGTGGGGAATCGAAAAATTTGGGCTTTCTCGTTGAGCCAAGGCTCGACGGAAGTATCTTGTCCTAGCAAAGCAATTCGCAAATCTTTTCCAGCGTTCCAAAACCGATGTTCGCTAGGCAGATTACCAGAATTACTAATCACTATGCCGAAGGGTTGCGGCTGCGAAAAGTTTTTTTGGCGTTCCTCTAACAGTTCGGGAGGTACGGTGGGGATAAAAGCATCTTGGCGTAGCGTCGTGCCGCCAGCTAAAACAGCATCAAATTGCGATCGCAGTCTTAGCATTAACAGACGATCAGGGCGCGAGCCTAAGCCCGTAAGTTTTCCTTGATAGGTTGTCGCTTTTCCATCAACACTAGATACCATGTTGAAGGCAATATATGGACGCTTAGCGGCGCGATCATCCAGTGCAAATTCTACGCCTTCAGTTGGGAAAGCGAGCTCTTCAAAGTTATAAATGCGATCGTGAGATGAGTAGAAGCTGTTATACATTTTGCGGCAGGTTTGATCGGTATTTGCATAACCAAAAAGAGAGTCGCGGCGCGACTCTCTTTTTGGTTTCGACTGTATCCAAAACCTTTAGAGAAGCAAAATCGCACTGCAATTTTGCTTCTCTAAAGGTTTATTGTTTGACCAATTTTACAGGCTGACCATCAGCTTGTAGTTCTTTGCCATCGGCAGACAAAGTGTAAGGCTGTTCAGGAGGAGCTTGGGCTGGTTTTTCTCCATTAACAGATTCCACTTGAGAAACAACCTTGCCATCTTTGATTGAAATTTTACCAGCAGTCTTGATTTCTTGAACTTCATCTTTAGTAGATACGGCTTTGAGGGTAGCCTCAAAAGTTCCCTCAGGTTTAATCGTCCATTTACCTGTAACGGATTTAACACCCTCTTTTTCAGCATCAGCTAAAACCTTAGGGTCTAACACGACTGTATACTCACCTGCGACCTTGTCAAGACTAGCGGTGCTAGTGGGGCTTTTATCTGGAGATTCAGTGGGCTTTGTGGTAGGAGATGCTGATGCGGTCGCAGTTGGACTTGCCTTGGTCGTTGCTGTTGCTTTAGGCGTAGCCGCAGTTTCTGTTGGTGCTGGTGGTTGCTGACAAGCTGACATAACCGCAACACAACTAATGGCGATCGCTGCGAGTAGGGTTTGCTTTAAGGAATAGTTGAGTGATTTTTTCACGATTAATTTGGCGAGGTAATTGTCGGTAAGTAACAGGTGGAAATTAGTCTTGAGTCACTTGTCTAATCAAGATACTCTACGCATCATTTCTTAGCAAATCTTTTGGGACAAAACTGAATATAAAACCCCAAGATCTGTACCGCCCGCTAAACGGGCAGTACAGATCTTGGCTTGGGGGTTTTGAATTGTGTCGAGATACTTACTAGAGACTGCAAGCCGCTATATACTGTTCCTTGACATAAGTAATTTTTTTAATATTGTTTCAACCGATGGTAACTACAAAATCTCAATCCAATGTTCTGCGATATGACATTGTCGGGTCACGGCGCTTTAGTAACTATTGCTTTGCGGTTATTGTTGCCATAGGTGCGTCGGGCTTTTTGCTAGCAGGAATATCGAGTTTCTTAAAGATTAATTTGCTACCGTTTTCTGATCCCCTACAGCTAGAATTTGTGCCTCAAGGTTTGGCGCTTTCCTTTTATGGCGTAGCTGGGACATTGCTAGAGCTATACCTGCTATATGTGATGGCGATCGATTACGGTAGTGGCTACAACGAGTTCGATCGCAACATTGGCAAGGTGACACTTTTTCGACAAGGACGCAGTAAGAGCAAAAATATTGAATTTTCTTACAAGATTGCTGATGTGCAGGCGGTTCGTGTCGAAATCCGCAATGGTCTGAGTCCGAAAAGAGCATTATATTTGCGAGTTAAGGGCAAAGGTGATCTACCTCTATCAGAGGTTGGTCAACCGATCTCGTTAACCGTCCTCGAAGATCGCGCTGCCGAAATTGCCAAGTTTTTGGTAGTGCCACTGGAAGGACTATAAATAACAGTCGGCGCTCCGCGCCGACTGTTATTTATCATATTTACAAGTTATTGAGGGTTAAACATGTTGCGTTGGATTCTTAGTTGTTTTTTGGCAGTGAGTGTTTTACTCACGAGTTGCACAAATGGCGGTAGTGTCTCCGCAAGCTCCTCACCGACCGCCTCAGCCACTGCATCAGCAAGCGCATCACCAAGTGCTTCACCGACAGCAAGCAGCAAGCCGAGTGCGATCGCAACGATCCCAGCATCGCCAAAGCCTAGTGAAAACCCTGAAATGGAAGCGGCACTTGCTAAATTTGTGCAGCTTAAAGGCTCAGCAACGGTGGAATTAAAACTAAAATCTGGAACCGTTAAAATCGAGATTGATGGTGCTAATGCGCCACTTACCGCAGGAAATTTTGCCGATTTGGTCAAGCGTGGACTATATAACGGCTTAACTTTTCATCGTGTGGTGAAGGAGCCAACGCCCTTTGTCGCACAGGGTGGCGATCCCCTTGGCAATGGTACTGGCAATTTCACCGATCCCGTAACATCACAACCTCGTTATATTCCGCTGGAAATTTTGGCTGATGGCGCAAAACAACCTGTCTATGGTGAAATTTTAGCGCCCACTCAAAAGCCTAAGTTGCGTCACAACAAAGGCGCGATCGCTATGGCGCGATCGCAGTCTCCTAATTCTGCGTCTTGCCAGTTTTATCTAGCTCTTGACGATATCTTCTTTCTCGATGGTTCCTACGCTGTATTTGGCTATGTCACCGAAGGGATGGAGTTGGTCGAAAAAATTCAAGGTGGCGATCGCATCGAATCGATAACGATCACTAAAGGCGAAGAAAATCTTAAGCAACCTGCTTAAAAAATCAAAAAAAAAGAGCCTGCATTTGCAGGCTCTTTTTTTTAACTGATGTTAATTGGAACCCTCACCCCCCAGCCCCCTCTCCCGCAGGAGAGGGGGAGTAATATTTTCTTGTTCCCCTCTCCTGCGAGAGAGGGGCTAGGGGTGAGGGCTTTAGAAACTTCCATGTAACGTCAGTTATCTAATCCGAATGATCCGTTGCTCGACAATATAGCGATCGCCAAGGTTAACGTTATATGGGTTATGGATCATCGATGGGTTTGTCGTAGGGTAGCCGCCATAGCCGCCAAGGTTGACATTATATGGGTTGTAGATCGATTGATTTGCCGCAGGGAAATTAGCAGGATAGACCACACTAGGAGCAGTTGGATAGTTCCATGAATTGCCATAGTTCTGGCTTGGGACTACTTCGCGAACAATCACTCTAGAGTTAACATTGTGTTGGTGGTTGTAGTCGCGATGGTAAGGATTGTGATAAGTGTGATGACGGATATTAGAGTTATAGGAATCGTAGGTGCGGTAGGTGTTGGTTGAGGGACTTGATCCAAATCTGATGCTAATAGTGACATCAGCAAGTGCCGAACCTGCAAATGTAGTCATCGCCCCAAGCGTAGCGATCGCAGTCATGATTAATTTCATCGGTTTATGCTCCTTAATACTTCAGAACACAACATAGAGCCTCTCTCTACTTTAACTCAAG
>JAYUSC010000190.1:0-1970 GCA_043755885.1 Pseudanabaena sp.
CTCTTTTTGGCTTTGCTAAAGTAAAGTTTTCTATCGGAAATCCAAGAGAAATCTTAACTATTGATAGCTATTTCATGTTATTGACTGCATTTAAGATACGGTGTAGGGATAACCCTTAGTTCTTTACATTGAGGTGCAGTATGCGTGATTTCACTTCTTTTGTCTTGGCGCAAGCCTCAACGACAAAAAGTTTTGCGATCGAAGATTTGCTCAAACCTGATGGGATCGTATTCCAGCTTGTCTTTGCGATCGCAATTTTGGTTGGTGGCTGGGTAATTGCGATATTTTTCTCTTCGATGACTGAAGGGTTAATGAAGCGTACCGACATTGATAATAAACTAGCAAACTGGTTAACAGGTTCTCGTAGTAGTAGTCTACCCCTTGAGAAATGGGCAGGTACTACAGTTTTTTGGATCATTATTCTATTTACTTTGGTAGGATTCTTTCAATTCCTGAGATTGGATGCAGTTGCGACTCCTCTAAATAGTCTGCTAGCGCAGATTGCGGCGTTCTTACCGAAACTTGGCGGAGCTGCCATCCTTGCGGGGATCGCATGGGTTTTAGCCAGTGTTAGCAAAATTATCGTCGGACGCTTTTTGCGATCGGCTCAGGTTGATGCCAAAGTCAATGAGAGCGTTGGTGACTCAAATACCGCAGTGATGCCTCTGAGCGAGACTCTATCTTCGGCTTTGTACTGGTTAATCTTGCTACTCTTTTTGCCTTTAGTTCTTGGTACTCTTGGCTTGGTTCAAGCACTTCAGCCGATCCAAAATCTTGTTGATCAGATCTTGAGCGCTCTACCAAAAATCCTCAAGGCGCTAATGATTGGTGGGATCGGTTGGTTGATTGCTCAAGTAGTCAAGCGAATTGTGACAAATCTCTTAGCTACTAGTGGTGCAGATCGGTTTCTTCAGCGTTGGACTCCCAATCAAACTGAATATACTCTGTCTCAAGTAGTTGGGAACTTCATTTATGTATTGATTCTGATCCCCACGGCGATATCTACATTAGAAGCCTTAGAAGTCGGCGCGATTTCTCGTCCTGCGACGGCGATGCTTGATCAAGTATTGCGCTTCTTACCGCAGCTTTTTGTGGCGAGTGTGATTCTCACCGTAGCCTATTTCCTTGGTCAATTTGCTAGGGACATTATTTCTGGCATCCTGACAGGTTTAGGATTTAATAATATTTTGCAATGGTTAGGATTCTCGGCGATTGCATCAGCTCCAACAGAATCGCGTGTAAATGTAGATGAGGAGAATCGCTCCATCACTTCATTTCCACCACAAACCCCTTCGCAAATCGTTGGGATCATCGTATTTCTAGCGATTATGCTAGTCGCGATCGCAACAGCTACCGATGTTTTACAAATTAATGCGCTGACCCGTATTGTCTTTGGTGTGTTGCTAGTGGCTGGTCAAGTATTAAGTGGCGTAATTATTTTTGCGATCGGCTTATACCTTGCCAATCTTGCCTTTAACTTGATTACGAGTACTGGTGGTCGCCAATCGCGAATTCTTGGTCATGCGGCAAGGATTTCGATTGTGGCGCTGATTACAGCCATGGCTCTTAAGCAAATGGGGATCGCTAGTAATATTGTCGATCTTGCCTTTGGCTTATTAACTGGCGCGATCGCAGTTGCGATCGCAGTTGCCTTTGGACTTGGTGGCAAAGATATTGCTTCCCAACAATTGCGTGAATGGCTAGAATCATTCAAACGGAACGATTAATAATCTATATCAAACCCAAAAATGTTGAGGTGGGCGTAGCCCGCCTCAACATTTTTGGTATTAATTATCGCCAGATTGATGAGGATAGGCTAAATGATATTAGACAACGAAAACCAGAATCTGAAAGTCCATGAGTGGATTGTTAAATATACAGAAGAAGGCACTATTGACATCGTTACAGGCTATTTTACGATTGGGGCTTTAGCTTATCTTTCGCAGCAGGTTAATCAAAAAATTACGAAG
>JAYUSC010000191.1:0-4542 GCA_043755885.1 Pseudanabaena sp.
CGGCGGGCTACGCCCGCCGCCACGTTTTTGGGTTTTGTATAGATAAGGGCGCTTCGCGCCCCTATCTAATGCTTAGTTTTTTTCGCGGGCGATCGCAACGCCATGAGATGTACCGAGGCGAGTTGCACCTGCATCGATTAAGGCGATCGCCTGCTCTCGCGTCCGAATCCCACCTGAAGCTTTAATGCCAACCTTACCGTGTGAGATTTCCTTAAGAAATGTCACCATTTCGACTGTGGCTGCACCCGCCCAGCCTGTGCCTGTTTTTAAAAAAGCTACCCCCGCATCCATACATACCTCGGCGGCGAGTTGCTGCTCATCAGACGTGAGCAAGCTTAATTCTAAAATTGCTTTGACAGGTTTACCTGACTCATCACAGATTTGAGCAATGTCTTGATGTAATAAATTAGTCTGCCCCGTTTTTAGCCAACCAAAATTAATGACGACATCTAATTCCGTTGCCCCATTTTCCACCGCCTCCATCGCTTCATAAAGCTTAACGGTTGAGGTAGTCGCGCCGCTAGGAAAGCCAATCACTGTGCAAATTTCTACCTTAGTTTTGAGTAGTCGTTCTGTCACCCGCCTGACATTGCAAGGGTAAACGCAGACGCTAGCAAATCCGAAGCGATCTGCTTCTTCGCAAACGCGATCTACCTGTTCATCGCTAGCGGCGGGATCTAATAGGGCGTAATCAATGTATGGAGCAGGATTGATATCAGTTTGAGGCATAAAACTATACACACTTAGGCAAGTGAAAGGTTACATTGGAGATTAGTGACGATAACTTCTTATAATTACTTATTCACGTCATTTCTCACGACTTATTCTCGACCGATTAAAATTAAGCAAATATAGGCAGATACTAAGTAAATATGCATATTTCTGAATTAGATGAACTAGAAGCTTCGGTTAGCGACTTGCTAACGATGGCAAAGGTAGAGTTAGAACAAAATCGCCTACAACTACAGCGCGATCGCCAAATCCAAGAAGCAGTATCCCAAATTGAAGCAAGATTGAAACCACTGCTTGCCAAAGTCGAGCAGATGCTCCAAGAATATATCCGCGAAGGTGGACACAAAGACAGTGAGACGAAGCAAAGGCTAGAGAAAAAGGCTGCCGATATCCGACAGGAAATCGCTGAAGCGCCTAACCTAGCATCTCAACTTGCCGATCGCCAATTGATCTTGAGTGAAGAAAGACTACTAGATGAACGAATAACCGAACAGACGGCTCAATGGCGACTGGAATTAAAGGCTGATCTATTGGAAATGATCGAAGAACAACGCGATTTCTTTAGCGCTACCGACGCTTCGATCGCAGTTCGCGGATATGCCAATGACTTAAAAGCGATCGGCGCTCTCGAAGAAGTCGTCGAGGCGTTGATCAATCAAATAAACTCTCACAGCGAAGAAGGTCCTGTTGCTCGATTGCGTGGTAGCCATGAACAAACTCTCACCTTTATTTACAACAAAGCCCTTGAAAATCGCTCCCGTGTCGATCGCGCTCCTGATGTCCAACCCACCGCAAGACATCGCAAGTCGGAAAAACGACCCGCACTATATACCGATCTTGGTGGCAAGGTGTTGGTTTTTGGGGGACACGATCGCTTACAGACGGCTGTCAAAAATCGGTTGCGCGATTCGGCAATTAATTTAATGTGGTACACCGAGCAGGATGGCTTGCAACTTGCCGCGCAAGGCGAGAGCCAAATTGCAGGTGGCGATCTGATTATTATTGTGACGGGTTATGCAAGCCACTCACTCACCGAAAGAGCGATCGAGGCTTGTCGTCGGGCTAATAAAACCTATGAAATTGTGAATACAACAGGTATGACCAGACTACTCGAAGTAATCGAATCGGGACTAAAAGCAAAACAACTAGCTCGTCATTGGAAACAAAACTAAAATTATTGCCGCGCAAAGCGCGGCAATAATCTCACAAACATATTGATTATTGGTATGGATAAACTGATTTTAAAAACTCTCACTGCGGTTGATATCGATCGCATTGTCGAGATGGCTTGGGAGGATCGCACCACCTTTGATACGATTTACGACCAATTTGGCATTTCTGAAGCGGAAGTGATTAAAATCATGCGTAAGTCTATGAAGCGCTCATCTTTTTTGATGTGGCGAGAACGGGTAAGCGGTCGCAAAACTAAACATGCAAAAACTTCTGAGGCGCAAAGGTTTCGTTGTGGACAACAAGATAAATTCAAATTATAGAGATAAGTAGCTAAGCATAATAAAAAACCCAAAGAAGCTGATTTGCCCGCGAAACGGGCGAATCACCTTCTTTGGGTTTTATATTTAATTGCGCCTAGGTACTTAGTCTATCTCAAACAATATTTTATGAAGACAATTCGATGGATACGTTTGATTTTCTCCAGCATTTTTATTTTGCTTGGGTTGATTTTCGGAACATATTTTTATAAAAAAACATACGATAAGCGGAAAACTCTGCGCTTTAGCGCTGAGATGTAAGCGAACGGCGGTTTCAACCGCCTTGTCTATGTTATATTACATTTTGTGGCAGGGGTAATCAACCACATAAAAAACCCAGTACCTAGCGGTACAAAAAAGCTGAACCTTGACAATTAAATCTATGCGGTTCTACTGCATTTTTCTAGATTCCTCCTAGCAGTAGGTAAAAGATTTATAGGGACTAGACGACCAGCATTTAACTCAAACAAAAACTTTGTAGAAATACAAACTACCGAGGGGCACTCGGAAAGTTAACGCCTGTGGAGAGAACCACCTCTATTTAGAGCTTTGCAAGGAATTCTAAGTAAGTGGACTCGCTGAATCAGGAATCTCAGTCGCTTCAGCGCTGAGAGTGTCAATTCTTTTACCTTTGAGCCTTGCCATGAATGTAACTGCCACTGATTTACTGGCGATCGCCATATTTACAATTACGATGATGTCCTTAGTAGGCACAATGGCAGGCTTGTCACCAATCGTCCCAGCCGCGATCGCAGTTAGTTTACTCGGTGCTTGGGGAATTGATATTGGAGTTTGGCAAGGCAAATTGGGAGCTTATGCTCAGGTATGGCTAAGAGCGCGATCGCCAAAGTATCGCGAACGAGTTTCATATCACGAAGCAGGGCATTTTCTAGCGGCTCATGTGTTGGGTTTTAAAGTCTTGAGCTATGCGATTGCAGGTATCGTTGGGCGATCGCTGGGTGAAATATTAGCTGATGAGAATTTTACAGGAATTGAGGGTGGCGTGGAAATTGCGATCGCTGATGCAACTAATTCTGCAAATTTATCCACAAATTTACTTGATCGCTATAGCACCGTCTACATGGCAGGTATTGCCGCCGAACAAATGATGTGCGAAGGCGAAACTGAAGGTGGTGTCGATGATATGCAGAGCCTCCGTAAAGCGATTTCTCACTTACCCAATCCGATGACCCAAGAGCGTTGGGCGTTGCTAAATGCCCGTAACTTATTAAGCGATCGGCGTTCGGTGCTAATTGCGCTTGCCGAGAAAATGCTCAATGGGGCGACCGTCGAAGATTGTTGTCAAACCATTGAGAAAGAACTATTGATATCAAAAAACTAAAAGCCCCAAAATATTGCGGCGAGCGTAGACCGCCGCAATATTTTGGGGATCAATTATTTCGTGTAAATCCCTAAAATAAACGGAATGGAATCGGTCGAGAGGACTTAAAACGCTCAATTTCATCATCCATTTGTGCAGAGATTTCCGCGTTACTTTTTGAAGGTGGAGCAGAAAACTGCATCACATTGAGCTTGAGCGTTACTTGCTTGATCATAAGTTGCTGAGCATCAACATCAATATCTACTTTTATTGCGTCACTACCGAGGATTTTGGCGAGTTCATTTTCTACGAGAGATTCTGTCACATTCTCAATGGTGTGATTGATTAAATCCTGATTTCCCAAAAGAGATTCTTGTAATAGTTTCTCTAGGTTCTCAAACTTTAATAATTGCACCAATTTCTCGGCATTTGCTAGAGATTTAGGATCAATGACCTGCGCTAAAGCATTAGTCAAATTGAATTTTGATTTTACCTGCTGAATTAAATACTCAGCCTCTGACTTACGCAATTGAGCGCTCTCCACTAAAGGGAGAATCGATAAAATCGTATCTGGCAATAAATCCAACAGTTTTTCAGGCTGCGCTTTCTGAGCGTAAGCATTGAGCGTATTGAGAACCTGATTCTCTAATGACTGCTTCCATTGATTTACTTCTTGAACCAATTTATCTGTAGTTTCTTCGACAACAGAAGCTCCAGTTTCTACTTTAAATTGATCGACTACCTGCTCTATCAAAGCTTCAGCTTGATTAGGCGCGATCGCAATATTTTCTTGTTTTTGTTGAAATGTCAAAATCGAACTCGCGATCGCCAGAAGATCTTCGCGAGCATTAGGTATCTCAAAACGATTCACATAAGCTTGAAGACTATCTAATAGCGATCGCTCTGTAACAATCATCGAATACTCCTTGCAAAGTGGCTATTTCCTAGCTGTTTTATAGCATACTCCCTTGCCCAAGAATTAGTGGTGCGGCGCTCCGC
>JAYUSC010000192.1:0-10970 GCA_043755885.1 Pseudanabaena sp.
CCGTCAGCGCGGCCAGCAGCGCTGCGCTGAACGCCGGGGCGCGCGCCACCGGCGACGGCTCAGCGTGGATCCAGGTCTCATCCCCGCTTCGCGGGGGAATCAGCTTTTTTGGGTTTTATAGCGGCCATATCGAGATATTGCATAATCAATATGCACAATTAACCAATATCAACAATCATCCGTAACAGTCCATCAGTTACAATAACCAGACAGGATGTAGGCTTTAATCCAATCCAGTAAAGTTTGTAATCATTTTTTTAGAGGGCAAGACGTGCCACAGGCTAAGCATTTGCTGATTGGTTCCACCAGATCAGGCAGTGGAAAATCAGCAACAATTTTGGGATTAACATATAACTTGCAAGCTAAAGGTTACCAAATTGGCTATGGTAAGCCAATCGGAACTTTTACGACCAAAGAATTACCCGAATCAGCCGAACGCACTGAAGCTGATGTGGAATTTATTCGGCAAGTGCTAAATTTACCGCAATCACTTTTGCGACCCACCCTACTTAATCTCGATCGCGCCGCCCTCCAACGTCGTCTATCGGGTGAAGATCAGAATGATTACAGCAATAAGTTGGATGAGTATAAAAAATTAATTGAAGGCGATCTTGTACTTTTAGAAGCTCCCGCAAATACTGCCGAAGGAGCCATTTTTGGGCTTTCTCTAGAAGAAATGGCAAATCAACTTGACGCTCCGATTTTGTTAGTGATGCGATTTGGCTCGCTGCTAGTAGTTGACCATATCTTGATGGCAAAACAACGCTTTGGCGATCGCCTATTGGGTGTGGTGATCAATGATATTCCCGATGACCAGTATGAAACTGCGATCGCATTTCTCCTCCCTTATCTCGAAAATCAGGGTATCCCCGTATTTGCGCTCATGCCCGAAAACCGTACCCTGCGAAGTGTCAGCGTCTCGGAAATCATCGAGCAGCTTGGCGCAAACGTCCTCTGCCGCCCTGAAAATATTGATTTAGATAAAGTCATGGTGGAGGAACTCAAAATTGGCGCAATGGATGTCAACTCCGCCCAAAGCTATTTCCGTAAGTCCTACAACAAAGCCGTAATTACAGGCAGTAGCCGCATCGATCTCCAGTTTGCCGCATTAGAAACATCGACAAATTGCTTGATTCTGACAGGTCGTCCTTTTATTAGCGATGATGTCGCCCACAAAGCCATGGAATTGGGTGTACCGATCCTCTCAGTCAGCAAAGACACTCTTAGCACAGTCAGTATTATCGAAGGCTGCTTAGGGCAAGTTCGTCTCCATGAAGGCGTTAAAGTCACTAGCATTTGCGACATGATGGCGAAGTACTTTAATTTCGAGCGTTTCTTAAAGCTCATGGATATCAAAGCTTTAGCCACAGCTTAAACAAAAGAGAGAGGTAGCGCTCCGCGCTACCTCTCTCTTTTTTACATTTCCTTAAGCGTTTTCCAACCAGGCGACCATAGCGATCGCCTTTGTAGCGCCTTAGCATTGAGCCAAAATCTAACTGAATCATCGCAAGCCGCCTTAATCTCCGCAAAAACTAGCTCCCCTTCATTTTTGCGATTCACAACCACAAAATGTCGCCAACCGAAAGTTTCTTGCATAGCAGTCCACTTAGAACCGATTAGATGCGGAAATTTTTGTTTTTTGGGCATATTAACTCATAAAAAATGCGGCTAGCCGCATTTTTTATCTCTAATCAATATCGTCGTTGTCATCGTCATCGTCATCGTCATCGCTGTAGTTAGGATCATCACCTAACATCAATTCACTTAATTCCTCAGCTTCATCATCAAACTTTAAGCTCGACTCAGTACCTTCTCTAGCGATCAGGCGACCTGTGGACTCTAGCCAATCTAGAATAGACATTTGCTGCTCTGTAGGAATAAGTGTGGCGGGTTGGTTGCGGCGCTGTACGCGCAAAGCGGGGTTATTAATCATAAAAAATATCACATAAAAATTCTCGTCTCATTCAAGAATTGTGCAAAGCACAATTCTTGAACACACATTTTAAAAATCTAGAAACCTGCGGGTAAACCCAAGCCACCAGTGAGTTCTTCCATTTTTTGCTTCATTGTGCCAGTCGAAAGCTGATAGGCATCCTTTAGGGCTGCAAGTACCAAGTCGGACAAAACTTCTGCACCTTCATTCAAAGCTTCAGGAGAAATCTCCACGCTTTGAGGTTCTTGGTTGCCGCTTAGAGTGATTTTGACTAAACCACCGCCTGATTCACCAGTTAGACGCAATTCATCTAATTCTTCTTGGAGCTTTTTTGCGCCTTCTTGAATTTGCTGCGCTTTTTGGAAGGCTTCTTTCATTTTGCCTAAACCAAAGCCAAATCCTTTTCCGTCTGACATAGCAGTATCAGTTTTATCCTAAGTTTTCCTGTACATTATGTCACTAATTTGTGCGATCGCATAAGTACGGTCATTGCTAACTATCAAGATTCGCTTACTGGCTAGTTGTTTAGAATTTCGTTTAAAAATTGCTACAATATAGATGTTTGCGTGAATGATTCACGTATTTTTACCTTTTGAGTAAAAAATCATGCTTTTAGATTTCACCGTAGAGAATTTTCGCTCGATTAAGGGTGCAGAAACGCTTAGTGCTGTTGCCGCGAGCAAAAGTAAGGCTAAACCCAATAACAGTGAAAGCCGTCGTCGGATTAAGTCCGATGATGAAATTGCTCAGCCTTTTCACGTTGAGGGTTGGGATATTGATGTTTTGCCAGTAATTGCGATCTTTGGCGCTAATGCTTCAGGTAAAAGTAATGTTTTAAAAGCTCTTGAGTACTTACTCAATTTTATGGTTCACGGTGTTTATGATCGTAGTTTACACCTAGTCACTTTTAAATTGGATAAGCAAAGTATAGTCAATTCAAGCTATTTCAACCTTCGTACTATATTCAATGGAATTATTTACACTTACTCTTTAAATCTAAATAGCACTCGTATAATCTCAGAAAAGCTAGAATATACTCTAGGAACCACAAAACGCAATCGACTTTTATTTAGTAGAATTTGGAACCAAAGAGATAAAAAATTTGACTGGAAGAATGGTTCAGACTTTTCTGGTTCTCATATTCAGCTAGAAAAAAGTTTGCAAGAGCGTGAACCCTTTATTAGTCTTCTTTCAAAACTAGATATTAAAGTAGTTAAACCTTTGATTGATTGGTTAGAGTGGGGTCAGTATGGAATTAAGTGGGGCTATCAAGAATATGATAGTAGCTTTATCAATATGATGTGGAATGAACAATCACTTAACTCTGAATTGTCCACTGTCCTAGAAAATGTCAAAAATATTTTGATTAAGTTTGATACAGGACTATTTGATATTGAAATTCGGGAGACTGAAGACAATGAAAATGCCTATCAAATATATGCTTTACATAAAACAGCAGAGGAAGAAGTAATTCGTTGGAGATTTGAAGAGGAGTCTATGGGAACTCAAAAACTATTTAGTTTAGCTTATAGAATGCAATTTATGTTTCTACACAGTTCTTTAGTAATGGCTGATGAATTAGGTTCAAACATACATCCGAATATAACTCGTGAGATCATAAAACTTTTCCAAAATCCAAAAACTAATCCTAATCGTACTCAACTAATTTTTACTAGTCACGATAATACTTTACAGAGGAATAATTTATTGCGGCGAGATCAGATTTGGTTTACACAGAAGCGTCCTGATCAAAGTACAGAGCTATATCCGCTCAGCGATTTTAAAGTGCGTAACGATTTGGCGATTGATAAAGCCTACCTAGACGGACGATTTAGAGCAGTTCCATTTATTTCTGATGAAGATGACTTTAGCCTAGTAGGTGAGGATCATGGCTAAACCTTCTTTTAAAAGAAATGCTGCAACGAGAACAGTTGGCAAAAAGATTTTAATTGCTTGTGAAGGGAAGCAGACTGAACCGAAATATTTTAATGCAATTCGGCAAGATCTTCGCCTCACTACCGTACAAGTTTTGATACTTCCTCACAATGGAACTGATCCGCTTAGTGTTGTGAATGCAGTATTAGAAGCCAGAAAAGATAAAAAACGTGAAAGAACTTGGTTTGATGATCAAGATTCAGCTTGGGCAGTCTTTGATGGGGATGAACATATTGCCAATAATCGCCCCAACTGGTGTCAAGCCATCGAGACTGCTAAAAGTCAAAAAATTAATCTTGCGATTACTAATCCCAGTATTGAATTTTGGTATCTCATCCATTTTCAAGATCACTCTGCGATTATTGCGGGAGATAAAGCCAAAGAACGCTTAAAACAGCATATTCCCAATTACGACAAAGCACGATGCTACTATCCAGATCCACTAAAGGAACTGACTGATCAGGCGATCGCAAGAGCAAAAAATCTTGATAACTTAGCCAAGCAAACCAAATTACCTGAATATTCAAATCCTTGCTGTAGTGGCATATTGCAATTAGTTGAGATGCTTTTAAAATTAGGCGATCGCTAATTAATAACTATGATAGGGGCGATCGCAATACCAAAACGATGCCAAAATAGTAGATCGATTCTACTGGAGAAAAATAGGTGTCGGACAAGTTTGATTACGATTTGATCATCATTGGTGCAGGTGTTGGTGGACATGGAGCAGCACTTCATGCTGTCGCTTGTGGATTGAAAACTGCGATCGTTGAAGATGGCGTGATGGGCGGAACTTGCGTCAATCGCGGCTGTATTCCTTCAAAAGCACTATTAGCGGCTTCGGGTCGGGTGCGGGAAATGCGGGCAAAGTCTCACCTGAAGGCGTTAGGAATTGAGGTGGGTGAAGTGAATTTTGATCGCGGTGCGATCGCAAGTCATGCCGACAACTTAGTTTTGAAATTGCGTGGTGACTTGACCAATAGCCTCAAAAAATTAGGCGTAGATATTTTGCAAGGTCGCGGTCGCGTGGCGGGTTTGCAAAAGGTCAGCGTTGGCGACAAAATTTACAGCACTAAAGACATTATTCTCGCCACAGGTTCCGAGCCATTTGTGCCGCGCGGTGTCCAACTCGATGGCAAAACTGTATTTACCAGCGATCAGGCGGTGCGTCTGGAAACTTTGCCTCAATGGGTAGCGATCATCGGTAGCGGCTATATCGGGCTTGAATTTGCCGATGTCTATACGGCGCTTGGTTCTGAGGTAACGATGATCGAAGCTCTAGATGTATTGATGCCAGGGTTTGATCCTGATATTGCCAAGATTGCCGAGCGTATATTACTGAAGCCTCGCGATATCGAAACCAGAACTGGTGTATTTGCTACTAAAATCACCGCAGGTTCTCCTGTGAAGATTGAACTCACCGATGCGAAGACCAAGAAAGTGATCGAAGTTCTGGAAGTAGATGCTTGTCTTGTCGCTACAGGTCGGATTCCGCTCACTAAGGATCTTGGTTTAGAGAGCGTTGGGATTGCGCCTAATCAGCGTGGCTTTATTGATGTTGATGACACGATGGCAACTTCAGTAGCGCATCTATGGGCGATCGGGGACGCGACTGGCAAGATGATGCTTGCTCACGCGGCTTCGGCTCAAGGGATTGTGGCGGTTGAGAATATTTGCGATCGCAACACAACCATCGACTATCAAAGTATTCCTGCGGCAGCATTCACGCATCCTGAAGTCAGCTTTGTTGGTTTGACGGAACCACAGGCTAAAGAGAAAGGTACAGCGGAAGGATTTAAGGTTGCCACTGCTAAGTCTTACTTTAAGGGTAACTCCAAGGCGATCGCAGAGGGAGAAACCGATGGTCTAGCGAAAATCGTTTACCGTGAAGATACGGGCGAACTTTTGGGCGTGCATATTATTGGTATCCATGCTTCAGATTTAATTCATGAGGCATCGGCAGCAATACGCGATCGCCAAACGGTACAGAAGTTAGCGACGATTGTTCACGCGCACCCAACACTAAGTGAAGTTTTGGATGAAGCCTATAAGCGTGCAGCGCAGGTTTAACTAAAAAAGCACCCCGACGGGGTGCTTTTTTTATTCCTGTTCCGCGAGTCTCGCTTGTAGCAATGGCACATAGTTGGTGTACACATGCCCCAATCTAAATTGCTCATCATCTAATACTTTTTGATGGAAAGGAATTGTCGTTGGTACGCCTGTAATCGCACATTCACGCAAAGCTCGCTTCATCCGTAAAATCGCCGCATTGCGATCGCTACCCCAGACAATCAACTTCGCAATCAGCGAATCGTAATAGGGCGGAATCACATAATCGGTGTATACATGGGAATCCATCCGCACACCAGGACCACCAGGCGGTAAATAACCACTGATGCGACCAGGATTCGGACGGAAATTGTGATCAGGGTCTTCGGCATTGATTCGACATTCGATCGCATGACCGCGAATCTGAATATCATTTTGTTGGAATTTTAGTTTCTCGCCTTGGGCAACTCGTAACTGTTCCGCAATTAGATCAATACCTGTAACCATCTCAGTCACAGGATGCTCAACTTGGATGCGAGTATTCATTTCCATGAAATAAAACTTGCCGTGCTTATCGAGTAGAAACTCGACCGTACCCACACCGACATAATTAATCGCTTTGGCAGCCTTGACCGCCGCATCACCCATTTTTTCCCGCAATTTCGGATTGACCGCACTGCTAGGCGCTTCTTCTAATAACTTTTGGTGACGACGTTGGATCGAGCAATCTCGTTCGCCCAAATGCACGACATGACCATGCATATCCGCCAAGATTTGCACTTCAATATGGCGTGGATCTTCAATAACTTTCTCGAGATAGACCCCACCATTCCCAAAAGCTGCTTCGGCTTCGCCTTGGGCTGCTCGCAACAAACGCAATAAATCATCAGGATTGACAACCAAACGCATACCCCGACCGCCACCACCTGCGGTCGCCTTGACCATGACGGGGTAGCCAATATCATCAGCAATTTTGATCGCCTGTTCTTCGGATTCGATTAAGCCTTCACTACCAGGGATCGTTGGCACACCTGCCTTTTGCATTGTTTTTTTTGCCGTAGACTTGTCACCCATGGAGCGGATCGAACTAGGACTTGGTCCCACAAATAGCAAGTTATGATCGGCGCAAATTTCGGCAAATCTGGCGTTTTCTGATAGGAAGCCATAGCCGGGGTGAATGGCGGTGGCATGATGGGTGAGCGCCGCCGAAATAATATTGGGAATATTTAGATAGCTTTTGCTGCTGGGTGAATCGCCAATGCAGACAGCTTCGTGAGCTAGTTGTACATGCAAAGAGTTGCGATCGACATCGGAATAAACCGCGACTGTCGGAATTCCGAGTTCTTCGCAAGTCCGAA
Source organism: Pseudanabaena sp. (assembly GCA_043755885.1). Lineage (GTDB taxonomy): Bacteria > Cyanobacteriota > Cyanobacteriia > Pseudanabaenales > Pseudanabaenaceae > Pseudanabaena. Next base: position 7,276 of record JAYUSC010000192.1, read on the forward strand.
TAATTCGGAGGGCAATTTCACCACGATTGGCAATCAGTAGTTTGGCGATGGGAGCCATGTTTCAGGACGGTAATTGGTGTTTGGTGTTGGGTAATCGGTGATTGGTTGCTCTGCTTTGGTAAGTTGCAAGTCCCGATTGAGCTTTCAGACATTGGCTTACGTTGTTTATTAGTAGTCGATGTCTTGAGGCTTTTGAATTTTAACTTTTTTTGGGTAGATATGTTGATTAAGTTTGTGATTGCCGCAATTTGCGATCGCACAAACCACAATAAGTTTAAAAAATTGTTGCTTCGCAGCAGTTTTTTAAACTTATTGGTTCTAGTGTTAAGGTCATTTCTCATAAAGAATCTCCCAGCACCTAGACATAAGTCGGGCTTTACCCCCTTTAATTCCCCCTTGCAAAGGGGGAAAACTGGAAATCTGGTTCCCTCCCCTTTGCAAGGGGAGGGTTAGGGTGGGGTAAATTTTAAATGAGAAATCACCTAAGTACAAAGCTATGCTGTCAAAGAATTATCAAACTGCACCTGTCTGTATAGATCACTCACGGAGATCTCTAGATTTACTGATTCCAAGAGTAGGCGATCTCTCATCCCATATTCAGACATGACCCATTGTCCTGCATTTTTACGGCGAAACACTTCTACCACGGAGCAATCAGTCGGTAAGTCGGCAGGTAGATCAACTTGTACTAAGACATATTCTTGTAAGCTGGCAAATTTGCGGTATTGCGAAAATTTAAACCCACGATCAAAGGCTTCGGTTGATGGCGATAGGATTTCGATGATTAGGCAGGGATAGGAAATCATCTGCGGATCATTGCGATCGCATTCATCGCAAGTAACCACTACATCTGGATAAAAATATTTTTGTTTTGACTGAATCTGGACTCTGACATCAGCGATATACACTTCACAAGAGCGATCGGCTAAGGAATCATCTAGCAGTTTAAAGAAATTTCCTGATACTCGATTGTGATTGCGAGTGCCGCCAGCCATAGCGATTACTTCACCATTCCAAAATTCATGACGACATGCTTGATGCGGTTCCCAAGCAAGATATTCGTCATAGGTCATCAAAATGCGATCGCGAAGGGCAACCATAATATTTCCAAACTATAAAACCACGATACCAAAATTTTAGCTCCCTTAGATTTGATTGGCGGGTGCATCAGATCTAAGAGAGCTATTTTTTATGGTAAGTACTTGCATCAAAATTCAAATTGCCTCACTTTGTGACGATGAAGCTAAACGCTCAGAGCAGTAATCTCTCTACGAGAATTACTGCTCTGAGGTTGATGAGCTAGCGTAAAGCGGATGGCAACTGGTTTAGGGCGTGGCTCGGCGGGTAATCCTGGCGCATAGGACTCAAGGACATGTCCACTGCGGGTACACATTACTAATAGATAGTCACAGGCTTCGCATTGGGTTTTGACTTGGGCGAGATATGCGAGGTGATGGCGCTCTGCGATCGCACCACAGTTAGGGCAACGTATAGATTCAATCATTTTAGTTAAGTCCTTAGAAAAAAATTATATATAAGTGAATTTAAATGAAAGTTTCGATGTAAAATTTAGTATAACTGATTTATTGAAGATATTTAATGGGACTCAGACTTATTACATGATCTTTAATCGATTATTTGGAGTTTGTGATGGAGTCATCACAAATAACAGTTAAATTTCTTAGGGGTTGAAAGCTTCATAGATCTTGTCTCAAGTATTTCTAAAGGAATAGTTAGAAATATTTAAGTGGATTCTCAAGTCTAATTTCGGATAAGTAAGTATGAAATTAGATTTGAAATATTAACTTTAAACATGAGTCGATTATAAGCATAGAAAATCAGGATCATTACCAGATGAGCGATCCCCGTTTTAAGAACGACAAGAAATAATTGCTAGAACTTGTTGTCTGTAAGGATTTGATTAATGATTAAAAAATAGTTAAAGATTAATATTTAATGAGTAGCTCTTATAAATCTTTACAAGATTTTCTGGGATTTATAAATATAAATATTTTTAAAGAAGACTCGATATTTTTAAATATTTCTTCACAATCCAGAAATAATTTTTTATGCAAAGCCAATAGATCTTTTAAAAATGTTGCTAAGGATCAGAAATTTAATAAAACCCAAGATTGTTGCGGTGGCTTTGCCCGCCGCAACAATTTTGGGTTTTATATGCACAGGTTATTTAATTTTCATTCCTAAGCAACATTTTTTAAAGATCTATTGGCGCTAATTACAGCGCGTCGCGCTCTAATTAGCGCATCGTCATAAATTCTTCGGCGGCGGTGGGATGCATAGCCATAGTGTTGTCGAGGTCTTTTTTGCAACCGCCCATCGTGACGACTAGAGCCATGCCTTGAATGATTTCGGCGGCTTCTTTGCCCACCATTTGCAAACCTAAAACTCGTTCTTCTTCTCCAACTACGATTAATTTCATCATTGTTTTTGATTTTCCTCCCGCAAGACAGTAAAACATCGGACGAAATTGGGTTTTATAAACTTTTATGCGATCGCCATATAACTCTCTTGCTTTTTCTTCAGATAATCCCACCGTAGCGGCTTCGGGCTGAGAGAATACTGCCGAGGGAATATTGGTATGGCTGATAAATCTCGGTGTATGTCCATAAACCGTATCAGCAAAGGCGCGACCCTCGGCGATCGCAACGGGCGTGAGATTGACGCGATTAGTACAGTCGCCGATCGCATAGATATGCGGTTGATTGGTGCAGCTATCTTCTGTGACTGCGATCGCACCATTTACAACTTCGATTCCTGCTTGATCCAAACTCAAAGGCGTGAGATTTGGCTTGCGCCCTGTGGCTGCTAATACCGCATCAACAGTAATTTGCTGCGCGTTACCATCGCCATCATTAAAAGAAATAATGCGATCGCATCCATTTTGAGAAATTGTGAGGGAATCGCTGTCAACGCCAATATGAAAATTAATGCCGTTGTTGACCATGCCCTCTTGGACACTGGCTCGCACATCGTTGTCAAAGCCTTTTAAGACTCGATGATCGCGAATGATTTGGGTGACATCGGCTCCTAGTCCGCGCATGATTCCTGCAAACTCAGTACCGATATAACCACCACCAATCACTGCAAACCGCTGCGGAAATTGTGGCAATAAAAACATGTCCTTAGAAGTGATGGCATACTCCATACCCGCTAAGTTTGGCTTGATGGCTTCACCACCGACCGAAATGAGGATGCGTTCAGCGGTGAATTTGCGATCGCCTATAGCAACTGTATGTGCGTCTACAAATTTGGCAAATCCTGAAATTAGCTCAACCTTACTTTTTTCTAATAAATCAATATGAAATTGATTGAGACGCGATACTTCAGTTTGAATCGCATCGCGGAGTTTATCCCAGTCAAGCTGGCAAGTGGGAATATCCCAGCCATAGCCCGCCGCCTCGTGCGGGAAATGCGAAAAATGCGAGGCATAGACCATCAGCTTTTTGGGTACGCAACCACGAATCACACAAGTACCACCCACGAGATCACCCTCTGCGATCGCAACTTCTGCCCCAAATGCAGATGCTCGTTTGGCGGCGGCGAGTCCGCCACTACCTGCCCCGATCACAAGTAAGTCGTAATCAAAACTTGGCATAAATTTTTATAGTATTTATTGTAAGGATCAGAAATTTAATAAAACCCAAGATTGTTGCGGTGGGCAAAGCCCGCCGCAA
>JAYUSC010000193.1:0-1959 GCA_043755885.1 Pseudanabaena sp.
CCTCGCATGAGACCCTTGCCAACACCAAGAAGGTCTCTCAAAACTCCAAAGCCCAAAAAGCTTACCCTGTAATCTGTCCCGCTTTAAGTTGCTACCCCAGCTAACAATTGATCTAGTCAGCTTACGCTCAGGAGAAGTATTATCAGCCCCCGTAACAATTTCTACCCCAACTTCGCTAAATGCCCCAACTGAGTTCGTTGTCCCTAAATCAATACCGAGCGCTTTACTCATAACACTTTATGCCTAATTTACTAGGGATTTTACCAGTAAGATGAGACAAACAAACTAAATAGTCTTAAAAATTTCTTGTAGTGTTAATTTCTGACCCAAAAGCAAGGTTATCCTGCCGCGATCGCGAAAATGGGAGATCTGCCTCCTGCTGGCTCTAGAGCGGTTGTCGTTGTCGATAATTTTCTCAGTCAGACGGGAAGAGATACTTTTAAGGGTGAGAACTATACCTTGCAAAGGAATGAAGATGGCAATATCGCGATCGCTAACGATATGGGGAAAGTATTATGTGCGTACTGACAATGGACAGCCTACTGCTACTCATCCACAGAAATAGAAGATAAAATATTCAAAACTTCGGCAAAGCTAATGTCGTTGCGATCGCTTTTGGAATAGATAGTCAATAGCAGTACATTAGTCGGCGACTCAACCTGATAAACCAAACGATAACCCGCGCTTTTTCCTTTTTGGATATTGCTATTCTTTACCCTGACCTTAATCACAATATAATTTTCACCCAAACCCGCAATGCGATCGCCCACAAAATTACCAGCTTGAATTTGCTCAAACACATCTTGAGTATCCGAACGAATATTGCGATATCGTTTTGACAAAGCGCGTAAATTTTGCTTGTACTCAGGCGATAAATCAATTTGCACCAAAGGACTATCAGTCAGCATCGATTCCGTCCCACATTTTTTCAAAAGGAATACGTTGCCCCGCCTTAGCCTGCTGAAAAGCCCTTTTCAAACTCGCCTTCACCTCCTCAATAGGCGTATCATCAGGATCATTTTCCAATTCCTGAACTGGTTCAGAAAACAACACAATTACACGGACACGCCCAGATACATCCACATCAAAAGGATGATCTAACAATAAATGCCCTTGGCGATCGACTGTACCTGAAACTTCTACTGCTCTCATTTAGATAACCTCACTAAATAATGAGAAATAAAAATATACTGTAAATCTAATATAGCCTAGCCATTATGCGATCGCCTACTTCCTAAAAAGCTTGATTGGCGATCGCCCCGATCTAAAAAAGCTCAATTTCATTAAAAATTACTCGTCATCCCCAGAAATAGAAGCCAAAATATTCAAAATCTCAGCCGAGCTAATGCGATCGCATACCCAACATTCTCATCAAAATAAAAATGCCTACATCCCCCCTAACAACCTAGCCACCTGCTCTGGAGCAGGCAACTGTCCCTGCAACTCCAACGGCAAAGACGACACAATTTGATATGTAGCAACCCCGATCGCCTGATTCGACTGCCGCAGCGCATACTCCACAATCGTCCGATCTTTTGACTTACAAAGAATAATCCCAATCGCCGCATTCTCACCCTCCAACCTCACGCGATCGTCCATTACCTTCTCAAGTTCGCGTTCACTATGTTCATCTGCTAATTCCAGAAAGTCAAATGTGTATGCATCCTTAACCGCAAGCTTAGCGCGATCGCGCATCTCCTCTGGCAAAGTGTGAGTGATTAGCGATCGCAGCTAACGATCTTCCCAAAAATTACGCCCAAAAATTACGCCCAAAAATTACGATTTAGGATGTCATTAACATCGCAATTCTCAAGCCAAGAACTAGGAAACTTTACTTGCGGATATTCTTCCCTCATCGAAACAAGAGCATTCTCAAATACTTTAGGTAAAATTTCAGAGATTTGATTTTTTAAGCTCGGTGCATCTTCCAAAATATCTTTGATGTCGTTACGAAAAGCT
>JAYUSC010000194.1:0-4509 GCA_043755885.1 Pseudanabaena sp.
TTCGGCGGGCTTCGCCCGCCGAACCAATTTTGGGTTTTATTAAATTTTCATTCCTAACCTAATTCAGTCTTGGATCGTTGATGAAGATATTGAGGAACAGCAGGAAACAGGACAGTACTTAATTCATGCATTGGACGAACAAGATGTTGACACTTCTCGCGCTGAAGCGACGAGGATTCTTGGACTCACTATTGCCTGTAGGAATTGTCCTAGCATGGTCTTACTCAGTGATACCTAGTCTTGCAACTAGCTTCTCAAGCGTGAATTTCCGTATGCCCTGCGGTATGCGTTATATTAGAATATAACGCCGTCCTAGAAGGACAGGGTTTTATACCCAATTTCCCGATAAGTTTTTTATGATCGCTTTTCCTGAGATCAGTTTTGCATGGCAAGAAATGTTTTAAAGCCAATAAAATCAGAAGTGACGCTTTGCCTTTCCTCTGATTTTATTGGCTTTAACTGGATTTTAATATGATGATTCGATATTTGCCCCTTGTGGTGGGTGGCTTGGGTGGTGTGGCGCTATTAGCTAATCGCATGGTGACGGCAAATCTTACGAACAGTCAGTCTCGTGCTGATGCTTTAGGAGTTTTGTTGAGCGCGGTGTTGATTTTGGTGGGTTTGCTCTGGCAACAAGCGCAGCCGAAAATCCCTGATGCGGTTATTTTGACTGGGGAATCAGGTTTTGAGCTTGATCAGAATTTGCCAGAGGCGGTTAAAACTGAACTGGCTTGGGCTTCGCATATTTTGCTGACTAATACTGTGACTAAGGTGGTGGCGGTTTATTACGATCGCAAAACAATTTTGCGACGAGGGATCTTAGGCAAGAGCGATCGCATAAATATTGGCACGATCGCTGAACGGGTCATCAAAACCCAAAAGCCAATTTATCTAGTCAAATTAGAGCTTTATCCTGGGCGGTTAGAGTTTGACTATTTACCCGAAAATACTCAAGGCGTAATCGTGCAACCTCTGGGCGAAAAAGGGGTCATGGTTTTAGGTGCAAATATCCCGCGTAGCTATACTAAGCAAGATGAAAATTGGGTAACTGCGATCGCAGACAAACTCACCTATAATCTCGAAAAAATATCACCCTAAAACTATGCTAAATCGTATTTTTACAACTTTCACATTATCTTCATTACTCACAGCTACGTTAGTCTTGCCTTCATTTAGTCAGGCGATCGCCCAAATCCCTCAGGAGAGCAGTGAGACAACGCAACCAGCAAAGCCAATTTCAGCAGAAAAGCGGGCTTTGATTAAAGAACTACTCGAAATTACCGAAGCACGCAAAAATCTGATCTCATCCATAGACTCAATGATTCGCTCAGATTTGAGTGAAATGGTTTCGACTGTTCTCAAAAAAGCACCTGCTCTTAGTAGCAACAAGCCTGAAATAGAAGATAAATTGATGACCATCGTCACGAAGATGGCTACAAAATATCGCGATCGCGTACTCAAAGAAGTTGATGTCAACCAATTGGTCGAGCAAATTGCCTTTCCTATTTATGACAAATATTTTACTGAAGCTGAAATGAGAGAAATTGTGGGATTTTACAAATCTACGACTGGCAAAAAAGCGTTTGGTCTCACGTCACAGATCTTTGGCGACTCGATTAGCCGTAGTGGTGAAATTTTATTGCCCAAAATGTCTAAGATCACGCAAGAAGTTATTGCTGAAGGACTATTGAATGCTTTGCCTAGCAAGAAATGAAGTTTTGGGGACGTATTTCCCGCGTTTCCGCAACTTCATTTACACTTATAATGTACCCCTAGCAATATTTCAATCATCGAAGACGCATGGCATTTTTAGATCGACAAGGTCGTTTATTTGGCAAATTTAGCATTCTCGACATCGGTGCGATCGCCACGATCCTGATTGTCCTGATTGGCTTACTCATTGTCCCTGGCAATGGCGGCAGTTCGATCGCGCAAATGATGTCTGCTGAGAATAAGACCGTCCAAGTCGAGATGAATGTGCGTGGTTTAAGTGCTAGCGATCCTCAAAACCTTGTTAAAGTCGGTGACAAAGCCAAGATTATTATCCGCAATCAGCCACGCGGTGAAGTCACGATCAAAAGAGTAGAAATCTCCACCCCAAAAATTGTCGCGGCTAAATCTGATGGCACTGCGGTTTATTTTGACGATCCTCGCGCTGTCTCTACCTCTCAGTCAGACCTTGTGATCACCCTCGAAGCAACCGCCCAAATCACCAATGACGGTGCTATATTTGCTAGCGAGAAGGTCAAAGTCGGGACATCAATTGACATTGAAGGACCAAAATATATTATTCGGGGTAGTGCAATGGCGGTGAGGTATTAATTATGCAACCCCCATTTCCTCAAGGCTTTGTACTTAAAGGTCGCTATGCGATCCGAGCAACGATTGGACAGGGTGGCATGGGGCGCACTTATCTAGCGCAAGATCTAGAGCGCTTTAATGAAACCTGTGTACTCAAAGAATTTATCCCTCCTCAAGATTCACAAGAAGTGACCGAAAAGGCGAAAGAGCTATTTCGCCGCGAAGCCTCAGTGCTATATCAAATCCGCCATCCGCAAGTACCAGAGTTTCGCGCTACCTTCGAGTCCGAGGACAGATTGCTCTTGGTGCAAGACTATGTGGAAGGTAAAAATTATCGCAATTTGTTACTCGATCGCCTCAAGGTTGGGGAAACATTTTCGGAGAATGAAATTTTTGCGTTGATGCAGCAGTTGTTGCCAGTGCTGAGCTATCTGCATGGTCACAATATTATTCATCGTGATATCTCGCCTGAGAACCTGATGTTGCGATCGCAGGATAATTTACCTGTGCTGATCGATTTTGGGGTCGTCCAAGAAACCACCGCTAAGCTCAATTCGCAAATGGGTATACCCGCGTCAACAGTCGCCGGTAAAGCAGGATACGCGCCACCTGAGCAATTACAGTCGGGCAATGCCTATGCTAATAGCGATCTCTATGCCCTTGCTGTAACTTCGATTGTTTTGCTGACTGGTCGCGAACCGTCAGAACTGTTTGACAGCATTAATCTAGCTTGGAATTGGCAACAGTTTGCCAATGTTAATCCTGCATTTGCGAGGGTAATCAACCAGATGTTGAGCTATAAACCCACTAATCGCTATCGCTCGGCTGATGAGGTGTCGCAAGCAATGCAAGTTGCCCAAGCCTCTTTCTCAGGTGCGAAAACCTATGCAGTCGGACGACAAGTTCCATCCAATATCGCGGCAAATATTCCCCAGAGAACGGTGGTCGCTGGTGCTAGTAATCGCAATCCAGCCAATTATGGTACTCAAAATTCTCCCAATCGATCAGCCAGTAATGCTGGAGTTAACTGGTTGATAGGAATTTTAATCATTTTGGTGGCTGGTGTTAGCTCATGGGCGATCACCTCTTTCATTTTTAGCCGTAATCGAGTTGCGCCTAGTCCGACCGAAACTGCGATCGCATCACCCACGGCAACACCAACCGCCGCAAATGTAAAAAACATCAACACCAGCCTTGAACTTAAGTCAGTTAATGAAGGCTCAAATCGAGGCCTTATTAGCGAGAAGATTTCGGCGGGACAAGTTGTCAATGTCCGTTTTAATGCCCAAAAAGATGATCTTCTTACGGTTTCGCTAAATGGTACAGATTTGCAAATGACGATCCAAAGCGATGAGCAAATCAAACTAGATAGTAAAGCGATCGACAACGCTACAGGGTATTGGCAAGGTCGCCTCAAAAAAGATGGTGTGTACTATATCAAAATCAAAACCACTGGTACAAATGAAACTACTTATAATCTCGAAGTTCAATTAGAAACTCCCGTAAAACCTCAACCGATCCCAACTCGAACACCCACGCCTAGTCCAACAGCTACACCCACAGCCACGCCAAGCAGTACGCCTACCCCAACTCCTTCGCCTACTTCTGGACAGCCTGATCCCACGCGATCGCCAACTCCTTCTTCCACTGCTGTTCCTACTGAAACACCGCGATCCCCATCGCCAGTGCCTACTTCTACGCCTGTGCCAGAACCAACCAAACCAAATACATTCTAACTAATTAATGCAAACCATCGATATCAAGTTCCAAAAGCTGCATCCCGATGCTCAAGTTCCTAGTTATGCCCATGTTGGCGATGCTGGCGCTGATGTTTATTCAGTCGCCGAAGTTACGTTACAGCCGCAGCATCGTGCCGCTATTCCTACTGGATTAGCAGTCGATATTCCCATCGGCTACGAAATTCAAGTGCGTCCCAAAAGTGGACTTGCTCTCAAACATGGTATTGCCGTTCTCAATTCCCCTGGGACAGTTGATGCTGGTTATCGTGGCGAGATTCAAGTGATTGTGATTAATCTGGGAACAGAAGCTTATACGTTCACAAAGGGTCAAAAAATTGCTCAGTTAGTACTTAAGCCAGTAATTCAAGCTGAATATATTGAAGGAGAACTCGGAACTAGCGATCGCGGTATTGGCGGATTTGGCAGTACTGGTTTAACCTAAAAGCTGTTTCGCCCGCTACGCGGGCGA
>JAYUSC010000195.1:0-10855 GCA_043755885.1 Pseudanabaena sp.
CTTCGCGCCGCCATTCTCTTTTGGTTTTGCAGAAGGCTCGCAACGCGAGCCTTCTGCATTTTATTTGCTTGCGGTCAGTTGTCGATACGCTCTGGAAACCAGTTGATCGTTAACAAAAGTAGCATTCATACTTAAGTCTGAACTTGTCCAACTAATTACCACCGCTCGATCGCCAAACTTGCGATCAAGTCCTAATGGCTTTCCTTCAGCTCCTAAAATACTTGCCACTTGGTCGTAACGCATTCCCCGATTCAGGCAGACATAGTTTTTGAGAGATACAGCAGGATTACCACAACGGTATTGGACGCTAGTCATGTTGCTGTCATGGTGTTGCTTCGGCAAAAGTGCCAAGTTAAACGATGGACCAGACAGCGACTCGATCAGCCACAGTGCAGCGATCACCATCACCCCGACAATTAGAACATCTTCAATGATCGATCGCACCAAATTGCGTTGATGGCGACGTTTGACTTGCTGGGTTTTTTCCTTAGTCCAATCTTCCCAAGGAAAAGTGTCAACCCATTGGATCGTGTCATTAAACTTTGCGATCGCATTAATTCGCACTGCATCCAAAGCACCCCTAGGATCGCGAATCGTGATGCGACTAGCAGTACGTGCTGCTTGGATCGTCTTAGGATCAACTAACCAGCCACGAAAACGACGAACTAAATTGCCAACTTTTGATTTCCCTTTCGCAAGAGAACTCTCGTTAGCATTACGCACAGGTAATCTCCTAGCATCATTAAGGGCTAGAGCCTCTTGAGGCAAAGGTGCGGGAGCCTCGATTAGTCGAATGTCACGACCCTGTGCCAAGAATGGCGTTGCTTCCCCAATCACATAAAATTCCCATTCAATGCGCCGCACCCCAATTAACTGTAGGCGATTGAAATATCGATCAATATTTTGTGTAAATTCGTTGAGGCGATTGCGATCGGCATCAGAAGCAATCAACGTAAAAGCAATGGATAGAACTTGCTGCTCAAACTTAAATTCTGTTTGCTCAGCCGCCACTAGATCCATATAATCGGAAGCAAGACTGGTCAAAACATGCTGCAATTTCTGCCAAGCCTGTCTATCTTCAAGATTTAATCGCACTGCTTTCATGATTTATCCTCATCGACCCTAACTAGGTCTCATCGTCTGTGGCAACTTTTTGAGTATGTGGTTGCTTTGTGTGTAACAAGCAGGATGTTACCCAAACCCACCATATTTTTTAACATGCTTAAAAAATATGGTGACATATTTAAATTACAACCTATATGTGTAAGGATGCTTTTCATGAAAGAAGAATTGTTAGTGCAACTAGCTAAATCTATTTTGTATGAAAACGCATTAGTAAAAATTGATGGGCAATTTGTTGGTGCTGTTGCTTCAATTCCTAGAGACAAACATAGTCAGGACTTGAACTATAACGAGATTTTTATTCGGGACAATGTTCCTGTCATGATTTATCTAATGCTCGAAGGAAAATTCGAGATTGTCAGACATTTTTTAAATACTTGTTTGCGATTGCAAAGCGATCAATTTCACACTAGAGGAATATTTCCGACCAGCTTTGTGGAGCGTGATGGGAAGCTAGTTGCTGATTATGGACAGAGAGCGATCGGTCGAGTTTGTTCGGTAGATGCGAGTTTGTGGTGGGTGATTTTAGCTTATATCTATGTAAAAAGGTCTGGCGATAGCGCATGGGCTGTGACTTCTGAAGTCCAGATGGGCATCCAGAAGTTGCTGAATTTAGTTTTACATCCCTCTTTTCGGGATGCACCGACATTGTTTGTGCCTGATGGTGCATTTATGATTGATCGCGTTCTGGACGTATGGGGAAACCCTTTGGAAATACAGGCGCTTTTGTATGGTGCGCTACTCAGTGCCGTGGGCTTAATTCAAATTGATTTGCAGGAGAAAGGATGTAATGAACAAGCAACAGTAGATTTGCGTAGTCCAGAAAATGCATTAATGGGTCAGCAAATTTATCGCAAATCCTATGCGATCGCTTGGTTAAAAAAGCTCAGAAGCTATATGCTCAAGCATTATTGGGTGAATTCCAAAATTGTCCAAACCATTCGCCGCCGCCCTACTGAACAATATGGCGATCGCGTGGCGAATGAGTACAATATCCAAACCGAAACAATTCCCCATTGGTTACAAGAATGGCTTGGCGATCGCGGTGGCTATTTAATTGGCAATGTCCGAACTGGTAGACCCGACTTTCGCTTTTTTACGTTGGGAAACTGTTTGAGTGCAACTTTTGATTTGATTAGCCCACCGCAACAGCGATCGCTATTTTATTTGATGTATCAGAATCGAACAGATTTATTCGCGCAAATGCCGCTCAGGATTTGCCATCCACCCTTAGAAAGTGAAGACTGGCGTAAAAAGACTGGCTACGATCGCAAAAATCTGCCTTGGTGTTATCACAACGCAGGACACTGGCCCTGTCTTTTCTGGTTTTTTGTAATGGCAACCCTCCGCAATAAACAGCGACAGCCTTCTGTGGATAATGCGGCAATCGATTTGCTACTGCAAGACAACTATGAGATTCTCTTAAAAAGATTACCTCAAGAAAATTGGGCTGAATATTTTGATGGACCCAACGGAGTTTGGGTTGGTCAACAGGCTCGGCTATATCAAACTTGGACGATTGTTAGTTTTCTACTAACGCATCACCTTCTCAAAGTAAATCCTGCTGATGCGAATATTATGGATTTACCAAGTCTCAAAGATCTATAAATTAATCCTGATTGCTATAATAGCCTTACATAATTAAATACAGTCTAAAAAACTCGGTATCTTAACATCAGTGACTTCATTGCGATTTATCGATCTATTTGCTGGAATTGGTGGCTTTCGGCTAGGTTTCGGTCAAGCAAACTATCAATGTGTTTACTCTTGCGAGATTGATTTAACTTGTCAAGCGGTTTACAAAAATAATTTTGGTGAAACTCCATTTACAGATATCACGACTATTGATCTTGACGCTATCCCAGATTTTGAAGTATTAACGGCAGGATTTCCTTGTCAGCCTTTTAGCATTTGTGGCAAACGCAAAGGATTTGAAGATACAAGGGGGACTCTATTCTTTCATATTGGTCGAATTCTTGCAGCTAAGCAGCCACCAATTGCAGTTTTAGAAAATGTAAAGTATTTGATTTATCATGATGGTGGAAAAACTTTAAAAGTTATATTAGAGTCCCTTGAGGAGCTTGGTTACTATGTTAGTTATGCCTTACTAAATTCTAAAGATTTTGGTGTGCCACAACATAGAGAAAGATTAGTTATTATTGCTAGTAAAAAACGGGTTTTTAACTTTAATAATTTATCTTTTGTAAGACCAATTCCTAAATTAAAAGATTTTTTATGTACTGATAATCAATTTGAATATTTGTCTTCTGATGAGTATACCTTGATTGACAATCCTAAACATCAACAATCTGGTTTAATATTTGTAGGATATAGAACAAATAAAAGCATTTGGAAAAAAGGAGTTAGACCTAACACAGAACATTTATCTAGAGTTCACCATCAACCTAATCGTATTTATTCGGTAGCAGGTATTCATCCTACAATTCCTTCACAAGAGACATCAGGACGGTTTTTTATATATCTTCCATCTGAGAATAGAGTTAGAAAACTAACTATTAATGAATGCTATAGAATTATGGGTTTTCCTAATGATTTTAAATCCTCTAATGTGTTAGGTAGTTCTTACAAACAAATTGGCAACTCAGTATGTGTGCCAATGATTTATCAAATCGCCTTAGAAATCAAGAAAGAATTATCTCAGTCTATATCTGACCTATCACAAAACCGAATATCTATTTCTAAACAACTAGCTCTTTTTTAATTTGTAATTAAATAATGAATCATCAAGAAAAATTACTTGAAATATATAAATTTGTATCTAAGGATCTATGTAAATCCAAAAAATTCATTACAGAAAGCCGCAAGATTCCTAAACACATTTTAGAAAAAATAAATTTGATTGGTGCTAACTCTTCTAAACAAAAGGGAGTTTATACTGTATTAGTGACACTTTTAACTCATAAGTCTTTATTTCCTCAGCAAGATGTTAGGTTTCATCAAGAGCATTTACCCAATGGATTTTCAGGCAGGACTATTGATACTCGATACATAACTCCTACTTTAAAATCTCTAGGATTACCATCAATGTCTGAAAGTGGATGGTTAACACGTTCTTTAGAGCAACCATTTCCATACATAATGGAATATCAAGGAAAGATTAGTGGCAAAGGAATTAAGGAAGCATTTTTAAGCATTCTCGATTTTCTTGAAGTAAATATTGACGCTTCTAATAAAAGTAGAGTGGCTGAATTACTGGTTACTCATTTATTAAAAACTGTAGTAGAAACATCTATATCGGAAACCATTGCTTTTTCCAGAATGGAAGTACTGGAGATTCATAACCAGAAAAAAGCTCAAATAAAAATTAACGATATTATTTATTACTTGGAAGAACATTTTTATTGCAAAATCTATACATCTAAAGGCACATCAAAGCTACCTGTATTAGCTATTTATGCGATCTATCAGTTACTTGTCAAAGAAATTGGTAGATATAAAACCTTTACTCTCAAACCATTAGGTAGTCACACTGCTTCAGACAAGACATCTCAAAGCGCTGGAGATATTGAGATTTGTTATACAGAGAATTCACATCAGCTATTAGAAGTTATTGAAATTAAATATCAAAAGTTAATAGATAAACACATGGTAGCGATCGCTCAAGAAAAGATTGCCAAATTTAAGCCTGAGAGATATTTAATTCTATCTTCAGTAAATGTAAAGAAAGAAGATGAAGTTGATATTAATAGAATGATTAATGAGATTGCAAATAACCATCAATGTCAAGTAATTGTAAATGGAATATTGCCAACACTTAAATATTATTTAAGACTAGTAAGCTCTTTAGCTGAATTTATCAATAACTATTCTGCCTTAGTTGAGAAAGATCAAGAAATCAACTTTGAGCATAAACAAAAATGGAATGAAATACTTTCAAGGATGAGTGCATCTTGAAAACTGTTGATCAACGAAAAATAGTTCAGAATCCAACAAACAGGCTTTTAGTAGCCAATCGCTTATTAATATCAGATATTGATCATACTTTGCTAGGCGATCGCATTGCGCTAAAAGAACTCATGGATTATCTGCAATCCTCAGAAATTGCTTTTGGTATTGCCACTGGACGTTCGATTGAAAGTGCTAAACAAATTCTTGAAGAATGGAAAGTTTCGCCCCCCGATCTATGGATTACATCGGTTGGCAGCGAAATTCACTATGGTGAAGAGATGCAAGTAGATCTAGATTGGTGCGAACATATTAATGATCAATGGCAACCTGAATTAGTACGACTTGCGATCGCAAAGTTATCAGGTATTAAGATGCAAACTGCTGAAGGTCAACGCACTCATAAAATCAGTTATCTCGTTGATCCCGCAAAATCGCCTTTGATTGAGGAAATTCAAGAACATTTACGACAACACCAACTTCAAGTTCAGGTGATTTATTCGCATCAGGAGTTTTTAGATATATTGCCCCTGAGAGCCTCTAAGGGGGATGCTGTAAACTATTGCGCGCATAAATGGAATTTTGCGATGGAAAATATTCTCGTAGCCGGAGATTCGGGAAATGATGAGCAAATGCTGACTAGTAGAGCAAATGCCGTAGTAGTAGGAAATTATAGTGCTGAATTAGAAAAATTGCGTGGACAAGATCATATATACTTCGCTGATGGAAGTTATGCCCAAGGAATTTTAGAAGCGATCGCTCACTATCAATGGCTATAATATTTAGTGCAGAGCACTGAACATTATAGCTTCTATCACGTTTCATTACATTACTATACAAATCAAGCATTCCCAATATTGTAGATATACATCATCTCAAACATCGCTCAGTTATAGTCTCTTTAGATAAGACAACAACCTTTGGACACAGCCGTGATAATCACCTATGTCTAAAGGCTATAGACAGGAGATGCATAATGAGAATTGCCCAAGTTTCCCCACTATGGGAACAAGTTCCTCCCCCCGCCTATGGTGGCACTGAACTAGTAGTAAGTTTACTTACCGAAGAATTAGTCAAACGTGGTCATGATGTCACTCTATTTGCATCAGCAGATTCTACCACCTCAGCCAAATTAGAATCCGTCCATCCGAGAGCCTTACGTTTGGATGCCAGCGTTAAAGACCCAAATATTTATGACATGTTGAATATGAGTCGCGTTTATGAAAACGCTGATAAGTTTGACATTATCCATTCCCATGTTGGTTGTGTAGCATTACCCTACACGAATCTAGTAAAAACACCCACAGTTCACACTCTGCATGGCATTTTCACACCTGATAATAAGAAGCTATTTAGCCATGTACGAAATCAACCTTTTATCAGTATTTCTAATTCCCAAAGAGATACTACTTTAGGTTTAAACTATGTATCTACAGTTTATAACGGCATCGCTCCTAATACTTATAGCTTCTATTCTCAGCCAGAACATCCACCTTATCTGGCTTTTTTGGGTCGAATGTCCCCTGAGAAGGGAGCACATTTAGCGATCGAAATTGCTAAGCGTTCAGGATGGCATCTCAAAATGGCTGGGAAAGTTGATAATGTGGATGTGGAATACTTTGAGACTAAAATTCTTCCCCATATTGATGATAGTCAAATCGAGTTTCTAGGTGAGGCTAATCACCACCAAAAAAGTGTGCTCATGGGTGGAGCCGTTGCGACGCTGTTCCCTATTACTTGGCAAGAACCCTTTGGTCTTGTGATGATTGAATCAATGGTCACAGGAACTCCTGTAATTGCCATGAGTTTAGGCTCCGCTCCTGAGGTGATTGCTCATGGAGTGAGCGGATTTCTCTGTCGGACTGTGACCGAATGTGTAGATGTGATCGCTCTTGCGGCCCAATTAGATCGGCGGGCTTGTCGCGAGCATGTCCTCATGAATTTCACTGCGAAACGAATGACCGATGGCTATGAAGCGGTATATCAAAAGATTTTAGGAGAGAAATATTCTCGAAATGGGAAGAAGCGCGATTTGGTAATGCAATAGCCCTCATCCCCCAGTCCTCTCTCTCAATGGGAGAGGGGCTAGGGATGAGGGGATGAATATTATTAAAAGGAGAAAATATGATGTTGAGTTTGAATAGACAAGCGATCGCGCTCATTTCTGATCATGCTGATCCTGCCGCTGAGATTGGCTCAGAAGAGGCTGGTGGGCAAAATGTGTATGTGCGTCATGTGGGCGAAACCCTTGCGGCTTTGGGTTGGCAAGTAGATATGTTTACTCGCAAAGTTCATGCTAGTGATGATGTGATTGTGCAGCATTCACCGCATTGTCGAACAATCCGACTCAAAGCAGGTGCAGAAGCCTATATACCTAGAGATCGCTTGTTTGAACATATGCCAGAGTTTGTCGGCTCATTTCAAGCATTCCAGAGGAGTCAGGGTATGAATTATCCCCTGATTCACACTAACTACTGGCTATCGGCTTGGGTGGGAATGGAGTTGCAAAAAACTAGCGGTATTCAACTGGTGCATACTTATCATTCATTGGGAGCCGTAAAATATCAATCTCTAGTGGAGATTCCTCAAGCTGCAAACACTCGACTGAGGATTGAACGAGAGATCTTAGAACGCGCTAATTGCGTTGTGGCAACTAGTCCACAAGAGCAAGAGACTTTGCGATCGCTTGTTTCAAATCGCGGGCAAATCGAAGTTATTCCCTGTGGAACTGATACGACTAATTTTCGCCTGACATCAAAGGCTCATGCTCGCGCTAAATTGAAACTAGATAGCCAAGAAAAAGTGATTCTCTATGTCGGTAGATTTGATGAAAGGAAGGGGATTGAGACTTTAGTAAGAGCATTTGCCTTACTAAAGGAACAAAATCTCACAAACATTAAGTTAATCATTGTTGGCGGCAGTTCGGCAAATATGCCTGATGGTATGGAAAGAAGCAGGATTGAAAATATTGTAGATGAGCTAGGGCTTAGGGATTCTACGGTTTTTGTTGGTAGGATTGGGCATGATCGTTTGCCGATTTACTATACTGCGGCTGATGTTTGCGTGATTCCTAGCCATTACGAGCCCTTTGGATTAGTCGCGATTGAGGCGATGGCCTGTGGTGTGCCTGTAGTCGCGTCTGATGTCGGTGGCTTGAGGTTTACAATTATTCCTGAAGAAACAGGGCTATTAGTTGCGCCGAAGGATGTAGCAGCTTTTGCTCATGGTATTCATCGAATTTTCTTTGATGATCTATGGGTGAGGAAAATGCGGAAGCAAGCATCAGCTAATGTTAATCAACGATTTAGCTGGACTGGAGTAGCTATTCAGTTGAGTGAACTCTATCGTCATGTATTAGCGAGATCAATTATGCATGAACAAGCTTGGAATTATAAAATGCCCAGCATCTCTAGGTCAGCTTAATTTTTTTATAAATCCCACTAAGTAATATGCCCGATACAGAACAACTAGCCATTATTGAACCTATTACCATTGAAGTCGGAGGAAGGGCGTATCTTCCTATTGATCGCACTGCGATCGCCCCTTGGGTTTGCGCGATTGGTGAGCATCCTATTGCCACCTTGACATTAAAGGACGACGATTTATTCCTAATTACAGATACACTAGGCAATATATCTGATCTTAGCTGTCGCCTTGGTGGTATTGAAGACAGCATGGGTTTGTTCTGTCGTGACACCAGATTTCTCAGTCGTCTAGAGTTACAAATTAATGCGCGATCGCCTATTTCGTTTAGTAGCACTGCGCGCAAAGGCTTTGCGATGACCGTTTTATGTGCAAATCCCGAAATTGAGAATGAAAAGGGTGGTCAAATTAAAGCCGAAACCATTGATATTCATCGGGAAATCGTGATCAAAGGTGGTTTTTTTGAAAAGACACAAGTAACTAACTACAATACGCATCCAGTTAGTTTTACGCTCAGTTTGAGCTTAGATGCTGATTTTCTAGATTTATTTGAAGTGAGAGGAACTAAGCGTGAAAAAAGAGGTAACTTTCTTCGCTATCTACCGAATCAAGATCAGAAATCTGCGGAAATCTTGCCTAAGGAAATTGTGCTTGCTTACGAGGGATTAGATGGTGCTTTGATGGAATCACGAATTCAATTTGATTCTTTTCAACCACAAGAAATTCAAGGTTATACCGCTATCTGGCACTTAGATTTAGCTGCTCATGAATCGAGAACGATCGGATATCGTATTCATCTATTCACAAATAATCGTCCCACCTCAATCGTTAGCGTCCCCGAAAATTTTGCACAGGCGAAAACGGAAGAGCTATTGGAAGAAAAACTTTGGACAGAGCAAATCACGAAAATTCAAACGGATAATAAATCGCTAAATCAGGTAATTGATCGCGCTGTACAGGATATTTATTTGCTTAGACAGACATCGGAAAAGCATAATTTCCTCTCGGCGGGAGTTCCTTGGTTTTCGACCTTATTTGGGAGAGATTCTATAATTTCTGCTTCACAAACTTTAGTTTTAGATCCAACGATTGCCCGTGATACGCTCTCTCTCTTGGCTTATTTTCAAGGGAAAGTCGATAACGAATGGCAAGATGAACAAAAAGGGAAAATTCTCCATGAAATCAGGCTGGGGGAGATGGCGCGTTGTCACGAAGTCCCACATACTCCTTACTACGGCACTGTCGATGCTACGCCTCTGTGGTTAATGCTCTATGCCGAATATTATGCTTGGACTGCTGATCAGACGACGTTAAATTATCTATGGCCAAACGCGCTCTCAGCGATGGCGTGGATCGATCGCAACTGCCAAGAAACTGGCTATCTCCGTTACAATCGTTCCTCGAAAAAAGGCTTGCTCAATCAAGGCTGGAAAGATTCGGAAAACTGTATCGTCAATAGTAAAGGAGAAATAGCAGAGGGGGCGATTGCTTTATGTGAAGTGCAGGGCTATGTGTATGCGGCAAAGATCCGCATGAGTGAATTAGCCGAAAAAAGACAATTATTTGATCTAGCTGAACTTTGGCGATCGCAAGCCCAAGATTTAAAATTGCGGTTCAATCAGGATTTTTGGATGCCCGATCAAGACTATTATGCTCTTGCCCTAGATGGTGCAGGTAAGCATGTTGATAGTATTGCTTCTAATGCTGGGCATTGCCTGAATTTAGGTATTTTTGATTATGAAAAAGCGATCAGTGTGGCAGCCCGTTTAAACGCTCCTGATATGTTCAATGGATGGGGTATTCGGACTCTGAGCAATCTTTCTCCCGCCTATAATCCTATGGGATATCACATTGGTTCTGTCTGGCCCCATGATAATAGTTTGATTGCTGTCGGTATGCGATCGCATAGTTTGGTGAAGCAGTCGTTAAGAATTGCCCAAGGTTTAATCGATATGACCATCGCTCAGCCCTATTACCGCCCACCTGAGCTGTTTTGTGGATACGAGCAAGATGGCTTTAATCTGCCAGTCCAATATCCAGTCGCTTGCTCGCCACAAGCTTGGGCAACAGGAAGCATCTTCCAATTAATGGCGCTCATGGTCAATTTTGTGCCTGATGCACCGAATAATCATCTTCGGATTATCGATCCCTGCTTACTTAATTCTATTAATCGCTTATCAATTCAGAATTTGCGGATTGGACAAACGTTACTAGATTTAGAGTTTGAGCGTTCTGGAGATACTACCGCTTGTCGTGTTAATAAAAAACGCGGCAATGTCCGTGTCATTATTGAGGTCTGACGACCCATATAAACCCAAAACTGGTATTTCCAGTATCTATTTCTCAACGCCGTGCAGATTTTGATTTACTGACGACCCATATAAACCCAAAACTGGTATTTCCA
>JAYUSC010000196.1:0-10835 GCA_043755885.1 Pseudanabaena sp.
CGATCGCCTTAGCAAAGACTGCGACTTCCATTTTTAACTTTTCGCCAACTTCATCTTCAGCTATATCTAAATCGTAATCCATTTGTAATCCGAGCCAAAATTTTGGAGACATATTGAAATAGAAAGCTAAGCGAATGGCCGTATTTGCTGTAATTCGGCGTTTACCATGAATGATTTCGTTAATACGTCGGGCGGGAACTCGGAGAGCTAAGGCTAGTTGATTTTGGCTCAAGCTCATAGGCTTGAGAAATTCTTCTAAAAGAACTTCCCCTGGATGAATTGGGTTAAGTTTATCTTCATTCATTTTGATTCCTCAATGATAATCAACAATTTCTACGTTTAAAGCATCGCCATCTTGCCATTCAAAGCAAATACGCCATTGATTGTTAATCCGAATGCTATATTGACCTTCCCGATCGCCACTTAGACGTTCTAATCGATTTGCTGGTGGGACACGAAGTTCTTGAAGGGTTGGCGACTGATTTAGCATACGCAATTTTCGCAGAGCTACTTGTTGAATTTCTGATGGTAATTTGCGCGATCGCTGTCTCTCAAATATTTTCTGGGCTTCTTTGTCTTTAAAATTTCAGATCACGCCTAAAAAACACTAAAGTTTATATTTGTATTGTATAACGAGTCACGTTAAATGCAAGAGGTTATATAGACGTAAATTTCATGAACAGCGATCGCCTCTCCTATCAATCCAACTACGACGAAAGCTATAAAAACTAGATTGTGCCAGCTTGAAAAATCTGGATCGCGGTAAGGTTTAATTCGGGAAAAGTTTGAGAAATCAGGCGATCGCAATTTTGAAATTTATTAACTTGATATTCTCCATCTACCAAATTACAAACTGAGATTGTCGGTTGTTTAGGGTTACCAATAAAATTACGCCCACCCAATGCTGCATAGTCAACAAGCCAATATTCAGCAATCCCCATCTCTTCATAATCCGCATATTTCAAATAATAATCATCATCACGCCAATTGGTTGAGACAATTTCAATCGCCAATGCGATCGATGCACCCTGACTAAGAATCGCCTCTTTTTTCCATCGGGCTTCATTGATGAGATTAGGACGGTTTACGACCAATATATCGGGGAAATATCCAGAATCTTTGCCTTCAGGTCTAACTATTGTTTGGTTGGGGATCAAATAGGGCAACTCTAGCCTATCAATGAGACTACTAAGCTTGACCGTCAAGAATCCCTTAGATTCTTCATGTTCTCCAACTGGTTGAGCCATTTCAATAATATTTCCATTATGTAGTTCGTAACGCACTCCAGAATTTTCAGGGAGAAATTCGATAAACTCCTCGAAGGTCGTAACTGGAGGTAAGGTGCGGAACATCATGGCTGTTGGGCGGTGCTTATGACAAAAAATATGATTTCTATACTATCTCTAATTTATTAGGCTTAGTTTTTTTGTTGTTGCGATCGGCTCATTAAAACGAGATATTATTAGCATCTATCAAATATTCGCGATCGCACAATGACCCAGCCAAATGCCATTGCTAAAAAAACTCAAGTTATTGAGGTGCTAAAGCGAGATTATTTTGCGATGATTCCTGAGCTTGTGAGGAATTGGACAGCCGATCAGCATGAGAAAAATCGGTTAAGCCGATCGCTGGCTGCGTTTGCGATCGCAAATCTGGCGGATGTTATTTCTGCTCAGGGGGCAAATTCGATTATCAATGGGGAAAATGATAATGGGATTGATGCAATTTATTTTGATCGCAATCAGAAGTCACTTTGGTTAGTACAGGCTAAGGCTGGTAAAGCGCCAAATATGGGGGACAACAAAAAGTTTTGCGATGGAATTCGAGATTTAATCGAGAGACGTTTTGATAAATTTAATCAAGGTTTTGCCCGATTACAGCCAGATGTAGAGGCTGCTTTAGATATCAATGGCTTGAAAATAGTTGGTTGTAATGTCTATTTAGAAGGCGATCTTGGCTCTCATGTGGTCAATGATCTCAATCAGTTAACAGAAGAATTAAATAGATTTGCGCCACGCTTTGAATGGCGGGATCTGAATATTGAGCAGACGCATAGTTGGTTGACGGCGAAACAGGCGATCGCACCAGTTGATGTGGAATTAACGCTCGAAAATTGGCATTGTTTGGAGCAGCCACGTAAGGCTTTTTACGGATTGGTGAAGGCTTCGGAGCTTGCGGTGTTATATCAGCAACATGACAAGCGGCTGTTTGAGAAGAATATTCGTTATTATCTGGGAACTGAGGATGTTAATTCTGCGATCGCAGAAACTGTGAGAGAGCAGCCTTCAGAATTGTTTTATTTGAATAATGGTTTAACGATTACTTGCTCAAAGGTTGATTTGCCATCGGGTCATAGTCAGGCATCAACCAAGTTTACTTTGCGAGGTTTTTCAGTCGTAAATGGGGCGCAGACGGTGGGTGCGATCGCATCGGTTTATAGCGCAAATAATGGGATAGCGACTGATGCTAAGTTATTGGTGACGATCATTGAGGTGGGGACGGCGACTGATGGGATTGGGGTAAAAATTACTGGGGCAAGAAATACTCAAAATGCGGTGCGGGATGTTTATTTTGCGGCGCTAGACCCGAATCAGGAGCGATTGCGTCAGGAGTGTATGGTGTCGGGTGTGGTGTATCACTATCGACCATCGGCGGATCGTGGACAGGATGACATTACGATCGAACAGGCTGCGATCGCATTGGCTTGTTTTAGTGATGATACAAATATAGTGGTGGCGGCAAAGCGAGAGGTTAGTCAGCTTTACAAGCGAGAGAATTATTATGCGACATTGTTTAGTGATCAGCTTTCAGGGATTACGCTTTGTCGGTATGTGCGAATATTTACATATTTAGACGAGATTTTTGCGGCTTCGGAGAGGTCGGCGACGGGTAGACAAAAGATGTTTTATCGACATGGGAGATTTTTTATTCTGGATATTCTTTCAAGGCAAAATAAGGCTTTGCTCAATAAGTCTGAGATTGATTTGTCGGATGCTGATAAATCGGAGCTTTCACGGCTTGTAAATGATCTAGAAACCTTGATTTACAGTATTGCAGAAGCTCAATTTGCGAGTGACAACAAAAGCTATTTGTCAATTTTTAAGAATTTAACTGATGTTAGCCCTTTGATGAGTAGGGTGATGCAAGAGTTAGATCAAAGAAGTAATTCGTGAATGTAGGGGCAATTCATGAATTGCCCCTACATTGATTTGTAATCTGAATATATGATTTAACTTTTGAGATTGAGATTTATTATGACTAAGAAGCAGAGATTGGAACTTACTTGGATTGGGAAGGATGTACGCCCGAAGTTGGAGCCGCGTATTTTGTTGGAAGATCGTGAGAAGGCTTACACGGCGGCGCATCGGGTGAGTGATGATGATATTTTTGATAACCGCTTGATTTTTGGGGATAATTTGTTGGCTCTCAAGGCTTTGGAGTCTGAGTTTGCAGGAAAAGTTAAATGTATTTTTATCGATCCACCATACAATACGGGGTCAGCTTTTAAAGATTATGACGATGGCATAGAGCATTCAATATGGCTCAGTTTAATGCGCGATCGCTTAGAAATTTTGCGAAATCTATTGTCTGATGATGGTTCTTTATGGATAACAATTGATGATAATGAAGCGCATTATTTGAAAATAATGTGTGATGAGATATTTGGACGGACAAATTTTGTTGCAAATGTAATTTGGCAGAAAAAGTATGCTGCATCGAACGATGCACTATGGTTCAGTAACGATCATGACCATATTTTAGTTTATGCAAAAGTTAAAGCATCTTGGAAACCAAATAGACTTCCTCGAACTGAGAAATCAAACTCAGCATACAAAAATCCTGATAATGATCCTCGTGGTGCTTGGCAATCCGATAATTATACTTGCAACAAATCTATTGATGAGCGACCTAATCTTTACTATCCAATAACAAATCCTAATACTGGAGAAAATATTCTTCCTAAGAAAACAGCAGTATGGAGATATTCGCATGATAGGCATAAAGAGAATGAAAAAGATGGGTTAGTGTATTGGGGTATAGAAGGTAAGAATTCTGTCCCTCGCTTCAAGAGATTATTAAGTGCAGTTTCTGATAAAGGAGGTGTGGCACAAACAATATGGACATGGGAAGAAGTAGGTCATAATCAAGATGCAAAAAGAGAACAATTGCAACTCAATTCGCAAGAGCCATTTTCAACGCCTAAACCTGAAAAACTTTTACAACGTGTTCTTCAACTTGCCACTAATCCCAATGATCTTATTCTTGATTCTTTCGCAGGTTCAGGCACAACAGGCGCAGTCGCGCACAAAATGGGAAGACGATGGATCATGATTGAAGTAGTTGAGCATTCTTGTGAGACTTATATTATTCCCCGAATCCAAAAAGTCATCAACGGCGAAGACCAAGGCGGCATTAGCAAAACAGTTAACTGGAAAGGCGGCGGTGGATTTCGATACTATCATCTTGCGCCATCATTGCTCGAAAAAGACAAATGGGATAACTGGGTGATCAACAAAGACTACAACGCCACAATGCTTGCCGAAGCCCTTTGTAAAATCGAAGGATTCAAATATGCACCATCAGACACCTTCTATTGGCAACATGGCTACTCCACCGAACGCGACTTTATCTACATCACCACCCAAAACCTCAGCCATGAGCAACTAGCCAAACTATGCGAAGAAGTAGGCGAAGAAAGAAGTTTACTCGTTTTATGTACAGCATTTCGCGGTAATACTGACGATTTCCAAAATCTCACCGTTAAGAAAATCCCTAAACAAATCCTGTCTCGCTGCGAATGGGGACATGACGACTACAGCCTCAAAGTCGAAAATCTGCCCAAAGCACCCGCCAAGCTTGGACAATTGGAGTTAGGGCTATGAGTAAGAGTGAAGACAGAAATTATCTGCCCCCTAGCCCCCAATTCTGGGGGAACAAGAAAATAAAAGTCTTTCAAAGTCCCCCAGAATTGGGGGATTTAGGGGGCTTAGATAAATTGCAACACAGACAGAAAAATTTTCAAAGCAAATTAGTCACGCAGTGCGTGACCAATCTCAAACAAAAATATAAAAAGAGAAAACTACTATGAATGATCATCATGTCAGTGCGATCGCAAATCGCCTTAGCCTCCGTCAACCCCAACGCGACTCACTAAAAATATTAGATCGCATTTGCGAACTTCTGCAAATTCACAATATCCAAGATATTGAAACCAGCCTCGCCGCCATCAAAGCAGAATTCCCCACCGTCACCGACTTCGATCGCGAATTTCCATCCCTCTGCTTTTCCCTCGCCACAGGTGTGGGCAAAACCCGACTCATGGGCGCATTTATCAGCTATTTGCACCTAGCCCATGACATCAAAAATTTCCTAATCCTTGCCCCCAACCTCACCATTTACCAAAAACTAATTACCGACTTCACGCCCAATACTCCCAAATATGTATTTACGGGTATCTCTGAATTTGCCATCAATCCACCCGAAATTGTCACAGGCGATAACTACGAAAAATCATCGATTATCACAAATTTTACGGGTTGCCGCATTAATATTTTCAACATATCCAAAATCAACGCCGAAGTACGCGGTGGCAAAAGCCCAAAAATCAAACGCCTATCTGAATTTATTGGCGAAAGCTATTTCGATTATCTATCTCAACTAAAAGATCTCGTAATTGTCATGGATGAATCGCACCGCTATCGAGCTTCCGCAGGAGTTCGCGCCATTAACGAATTGAAACCATTGTTAGGTTTAGAAGTTACGGCTACACCTTCTATAGAAACCAGTAGAGAACCTATACGCTTTAAAAATATAATCTATGACTATCCGCTCGGACGCGCCATAAGTGATGGATTTGTCAAAGATCCCGCCGTTGTTACCCGCAAAGACTTTAACCCCGCCTCCATGTCACCTGAAGCGATCGAGCGTCTCAAACTCGAAGACGGCATCTATCTCCATGAAAATATCAAAGCCGAATTAGAAACCTATGCCATTCAAACAGGCAAGAAAATCGTCAAACCCTTTATGCTCGTCATTGCCCGTGACATCACCCACGCCTCAGACTTGATGAGCTTAATTAAATCCGATGAATTTGCAGAAGGAGCATACAAAGATAAAGTTATTCAAGTTGACTCCAGCAAAACAGGCACTCAAGAAGATGCAATGATCGATAGCCTGCTCAAGATCGAATCTCCCGATGAACCCACTGAAATCGTGATCCATGTAAATATGCTCAAAGAAGGCTGGGATGTCACCAATCTCTATACGATCGTGCCATTGAGAGCCGCAAATTCCAAAATCCTGATCGAGCAGTCGATCGGGCGCGGCTTACGTTTACCCTACGGAATGCGTACAGGTGTAGAAATCGTCGATCGCCTGAATATCGTCTGTCATGACAAATTCCAAGAAATCGTCGATGAATCCAAGAAGCCCGAATCTCAAATTCGCCTAAAACAAATCATCCTCACAGATGAAGACCTCCAACAAAAAACACAAACCGTAATTTCGCGATCGCAACTCTCCCAATCTCTAGGATTTCATCCCGCACCAGCAATTAATTTACCTAACGAAGCCGAACCGAAAATTACTCAGCCACCTCTATTTACCACACCTATAGAACAAAAAATTGCCCAAATCACTTATCAAGAAATTCGCAAACTTGAAAGCCAACCCGAAAAAGTCCCCACCACTGCTCATCTTGCTAATCCAGAAATTCAAGCGAGCGTCCGTGAAGCTGTCAATCGAGAATATCAACCTGCCCAAATGGAAATCACAGGTGTAACTCCACCACCAAATATTGAAGCGATCATCACCAAAACTACTAACCTAGTCATTCAGCAAACCATCGATATTCCTAGAATTCTCGTAATTCCCGTTGGTACTGTGCGATCGGGCTTTCGCTCCTTTGAGATCGATCTTACAGACTTAAATTATGGTGTTCCCTCCAAAGAAGAACTACATATTCAATCTCTCTCCACTGAGCAATTTACATCGCTAGAAATCACCAGAGTAAATTTTGAGAAGTCACGACTAGAAAACTACATTGTCGAAAGCTTAGCCAAGTTTGATGATATTTGCTATGACGAACAAGCTGATTTGCTCTATGACTTAGCAAGTCAAGTGGTCAGCCATTTTCTCAATCAATATTTAGAGGATGATACTCGCAAAATTTTAAAAGTTCGCCAAAATGAAATTGCTAATTTTATCCATAACCAAATGCAGCAAAACTTTTGGGAAGAAATCACAGGCTATGAAGTCAAAATCAAGAGAGGTTTCACAACTCTCAAAGAAAGCGCCTACAACACCAGCCCCAAAAATCGTCTCGATTATCGCTTCTCACCACCAGACAAAAGCAATATGTCCAAATATCTGTTTGCAGGCTTCTCTAAATGCCTCTATTCAGAACAAAAATTCCAATCCGAAGCCGAAAGAATCTTGGCAATAATCTTAGAACGCGAGGCAATCAAATGGTTTAAACCCGCCAAAGGACAATTTCAGCTTTATTACAAATGGCAGGGCAAATATCCAGAATACCAGCCCGATTTTGTCGCTGAAACCGCAGAAATCATCTATATGCTCGAACCGAAAGCCAAAAATGAAATTAACACCCCTGAAGTACGTGCCAAAAAAGATGTCGCAATGCAATGGTGTCAAAAGGCCTCAGACTATATGCTCGCCCACGGCGGTAAACCTTGGCAATATGTCTTGATTCCCCATGATGCGATCGCCCAAAATATGACGATTAAAGGGTTTTGCGATCGCAACTAATTCCAGTTCATGAATGTGATTTATGAGCTATGCGATCGCTAACCCTGTTGCTACAATATCAAATTTTATGCAGAAAAACTTTCAGCACTGCGGTCAGAGGATCGCAATCGTAGGGACAACGGGTTCAGGGAAAACTACTCTAGCCCAACAGCTTTCTCAGAGGATCAATGTTCCTCATATCGAGTTAGATGCATTACATTGGGAGCCCAATTGGGTTATTAAGCAGGGATTTGGGTTTGGAGACCAAGCCCCTACCTATACAAAAAATGTAGGGGTTTGGCCTCTAAACCCTCTTTCGATATGACATTGAAATGTCAGGATGATTTTTGTTCTACGTAACATCAGTTACTAATAATTACGGCAAAATTCTTTCCAATCTTGATGTACTTGTTGACTATATTTCTTTGCATATTCCATTACCTCAGTTTTCCATTTAGATTTGCTAGCAAAATCAATTAATTGATCAACGATCGCAGAGCCTTGTTTAGCGCTACTACGCAAATGCGCCCAAGCAACGACTTGTCCCAATGACTGCATTAATTGTTCAGATTCTTCCAACTTATCATCCCACTTCTCGATCTTTAAATGATCGGTTGGACTCTGCGTAGACTGAAGTTCTCGCAACACAAATGAATCTTTATCAATAGTTACAGAATGCAGAAAAGCGATCGGAATTGCTTGTAATCGCTTTTGGATTGCCACAATGCGATCGCCTTCACTTTGCCATTTTGGTTGCGCCCAGATGGTATAGTTTGCAAGTGACGAAGGGAAAGATTTTTTAAGATCGAGAAGATAATTTCCATCGGGTGAGCCTTTACCTTCCACTAACAAAACATAGCGCTCAATTCCTAAACTTCCTTTGCCAGCTATGCGTTGTGCTACATCCAATAATTTAAAAAACTGCGGGTTTGGCTGCTCTGCGGCAAAGGCTTCCATAAAACTTGTCACTTTCCGTCTTTGCTGATCAGAAATCGGTTTTGCCTTTTTAAAATCAATTTTTAGCGATCGCAGTTGCTTGTCTTGATCAAAAATAGTACGTTCTTCTAGCAAATCTCTGCGCTTGACTTGATTTTTGCGCGATAGTAAATCTTCGATCACTGGAGGAGCCGTATCTTCGCCCATCCAATAAGCTTTCCCCTCAGAGATCGTCTTAATATAAGAATTAAGAAATTTCTGAGCAAGTTTTTCGGCAACTTGCAAACCAACCGCATAGGTCTCCGTAGACACAAAAATGCTGGTTAGCAAACGGGCAATTTCCCAAGTACAAGGAGCTAGCACCGCTTCATCAAAATCGTTGATATCAAAATAAACGTGGCGATTATCCGCTTTATAATTCCCGAAATTCTCTACATGTAGATCGCCACAAATCCAGACTAGAGGAGCCTTTTTAAACCATGAATTAATCGGCAAGTCTTCGTAAAAAAGATGGCAAGCCGATCGAAAAAAGATAAAGGGGTTCTCTTTATCCTCACGCATATATTCATATTTTGCTTTTAGCAAGTCAGGATCTCGCGGTTGGCTGAGATTAAATTGATAAATGCGATCGCGAATATTCTGATTTGCCATAAACATCTTGAAATTAATATAAATGGCGCAAAGCGCTATTTATATTAATTTACCCTACTGATTCCTGTATATACATTCTCATTTACTAAACCCAACCATGGATCACTGGCTGGAGTAAGAAACAATTGATCGTAAACTCGGCGATTCAGGGCGGTTAGAGATGTATCGCTATTCATAAATTCACCGTTGGCAAACCAACTGTGGATCTGCGCGTGAAATACATATTCGTTACGAACTGTATCCTGTGCGATCGCAGTTTCAAAACTCTTGACCACCGTTGGCATTGAGGCAGTCGGCGACAGCTTACGCTCCATCAGCTTGAGACTGCCCTGATCGAGATATACCCGATTTTGATACAGCCTTGCTAATCTTGCCCAATTTGCCTCACTCAGCTTGGCAAAAGGCGAAGGTGGAATAACTTCAGAGATGGGCGCACTAGGGGTGCGAGCAAGAGTTGGCAACTCAATAGCCATTTTGCTCATCGTCAAACGACTAGCTGATATTGCACTTGTCACAGTCGTCGCAACCGTGGGCTGAAGTAATGGTTGTGTAGGAAGGCTTAAACGAGTGAGATCTGATCGCCAATTTTTTTCTAGCTTCGCAAGGCGATCACTATGATATTTCACCAAAACTTCACGACGCAATTTTAAATCATTGGTATTGTCAAGTAGTCGAGCTGCACCATCAGCATCTTTAAGGGTTTCCATAAATGCTTGTGGGCTGTACAAACCGGGGATGGCCTCGATCGGACGACCAGCGCTATCAAGAACATAGTGAATACTGTTACCTGTAAGGGTCTGCTCTAGCTTGCGACCATCCCCAAAGTCAATCGTCACCTTAGGCACTGGGCGCTCTGATTGCCAGTGCAAAATGAACCGATCGCGCAGTAATTGTGAGACTCCCTCGTTAGGATAAAGCGCTGTGCGGAAAAATCGACTATTAGCACAACTCAGATCATCATTGAGGTTGCCAAGCAAGCGCAATGACAAAATCGGTTTACCAGATTCTTTGGATGCAGATTTAGCCGCAGCTAAATCTTTGTACCAATACAACCGCGAGGCATCACAGTCTTTTTGCTGGCAAATTGCGTCTAAAGTTGCTCGCAATTGGGGATTATTTGGTAAATCTTTTTGGTAAGCATTCCAAAATGCATCCACACCCGCATTTTTAAATTCACGTAACTTAGCGATCGCCTGCTGCGATGTTGATTGATCTTTGGAAGCTGCTTGTTGGACGAGATTATCTAAACTCGGTTGCTCTGAGGCTCTAGTTGCCTGTGGCAAAGAGATGACCGAAATTGCGATCGCCCCCAAGCTCAGTAGAGTGAAACATGAATTAGTCAGCATTTTTTGCCTAACCATCACACAAACCTCCCTAAATCACAATAATCGTAGATCTAAACAAGACTAGACACATTTACTCCTTATATTGTTCCTAAGTAAGGGAACTCCAAGGAAAAAATGATCCATATAGAACCCAAAAATGTTGCGGCGGGCTACGCC